>CAYVCH010000036.1:0-13859 GCA_964449755.1 uncultured Actinomycetes bacterium | reverse complement strand
CTCGGAGGGCCGCCCCGCGGCGTCGAGCTCCGCCACCCTGGCCCGGACGGTGTCGGCGGCGGCCCGGAGGGCGGCGAGCTCGTCCTCCTCCAGGGGGAGCTCCACGACCTCCTCCACCCCGCGCCGGCCGAGGCGCACCGGCACACCGAGGAAGACGTCGGACAGGCCGTACTCCCCCCGCAGGTAGGCGCAGGCGGAGACCACCCGGTGCTCGTCCCGGAGCACGGCGGCCGCCATGTCCGTGATGGCCGCCGAGGGCGCCAACCAGGCCGAGCCCCGGGGGAGGAGGGCCACGATCTCCGCCCCCGCCTCCCGGGTCCGCTCCACGACGGCCGCGATCCGCTCGGGCGGCAGGATCGCGGTGAGGGGGAGTCCCGTCACCCGGGCCAGGCGGGGGAGGGGCACCATGGTCTCCCCGTGGGACCCCAGGACGATGGCCTCCACCCGGTCGGGCGTGGTCCGGAGCTCGGCGGCGACGAAGTAGCGGAGGCGGGAGGTGTCGAGGACGCCGGCCATCCCCACCACCCGCTCCGGCGGGAACCCCGACACGCGCCAGGCCAGGGTGGTCATCTCGTCCAGGGGGTTGGTCACGACGATCAGCACGGCCCCGGGGGAGCGCGGCGCCACCTCCTCCACGACGGCCCGGACGATCTCGGCGTTGGTGGCGAGGAGGTCGGCCCGGCTCTGCCCGGGCTTGCGGGGCACCCCGGCCGTGATCACCACGAGGTCCGACCCCTCCGTCGGCCCGTAGTCGGAGCCCCCCACGATGTCCGTGGCGTGACCCCGGAGGGGCGCCGACTGGGCCAGGTCGAGGGCCACGGCCCGGGCCAGCCCCTCGATGACGTCCACGACGACCAGGCGGCTCGCCAGACGGTCCTCCAGCAGCCGGAGGGCCGTCGTGGAGCCCACCATGCCCGCCCCGACGACGGTGACCTTCACCGGGGCCCCCCGCCGCAGGGGCAGGCCTCCACCTCCGAGTACAGGCGGGTCATGACGGCCGCCACCAGGTCCTCCAGCGCCCCCAGGCCCTGGCCCCGGCGGAGGAGGGCGCGGCGGGCCAGGATCCGCACGCGGGACTCCAGGACCAGCCGGTCGAGGTCCACCCCGCTCCGCCCCCGCCGGCGCAGCTCGCGGCCGGGGGGCGACCCGCCGTCCGTGGGGCCGGGGCCGTCGCGGATGGTGACCCCCAGGGCCGCCGCCCGGTCCCGGGCCAGGGGGGTGACCAGGGTACCGGGCTCCACGGCCAGCTCGCGGACCCCCGCCTGGGCGGCGGCGTCCACCTGGCCGGCGGTGAGGACGCGGACGCTCACCACTCCCTCCCCTCCAGCGAGGCCAGGGCGGCGGTGGCGGCGTCCCGGGCGGTCAGGACCTCGGCCTCGGTGCCCGACATGAACAGCCGCCCGAACCGGCCCGCGTTGGAGACGTAGACGACGTTGATGGTGGCCGCCTTCTCCGCCTCGTTCATGGCGAAGCCCGCGTAGGCGGCGGGGGCCACCTCCATCACGCAGAGGGTCTGGCCGGGGACGAGGAGCGCCCCCCGGCGGAACTTGTTGATGAGCTGGGCCTGGTAGGGGTCGACGTTCGTGATCACCTGGCTCGTGGCCACCTTCGGCCGCAGCCGGTCCGTCTCCTCCGCCCCCAGGTAGTCGAGGACGGCCCCGCCGGCCGACTGGACCGCCGACTGGTCGAAGGCGTGGACCTCGAGGAGGCCGAACTCCCGCTCGATGAACTGGGTGGCGGGCCGCACCTCGGCGGCCTTCAGGGCGACGTCGGCGACGGGGAACACCTCGTTGGCCGGGGCCATCTCGATGAACAGCTCGGCCATGCCGGCCACGGGCACGTCACCCTGGATGGTGGCGGCGGCGTACGCCGCGAACTGCGGCTGCATGCGGTCGATGTAGGCGTAGGCCCGCAGCTCCCTCATCTGCGCCCTCCGACCGGCTCCCCCAGGCGCTCGAGCACCCGGTGCACCAGGTCGTCGATGAGGACGCGGGGGTCCTCGTGGGTGGAGGCCACCAGGGCCGACCGGCCCTCCCGCATCCCAGGGGCCGCCGTCCCCACCACCTCCCGCCAGCTCCGGATCCCCCTGGCCACCCGCTTGCGGTTGATGAGGTGCAGCGGCCCGATGTTGTCGGCGGTGATGCCTCCGCCCCAGGTGCCGGTGCCCAGCATGAAGCTGGGGGGCAGCCCCGCCGTGGCCCCCATGGCCCCGAAGGCGGTGGGGGTGTTCACCAGGACCCGGAAGGCCCTGGCCGCCGCCGCGTAGGAGGCGATGACCCGCTCGTCGGTGGCCCAGATGGCGGCCGTGTGCCCGTCGCCCCCGAAGCGGAGCAGCTCGCCGGCCCGGGCGATCCCCTCCTCGGCCCCCGAGACCACGTACCACTTGAGCATGGAGGTGAGGATCTCCATGGACAGGGGGTGCTCCCGGCCCACCCCCCGGGGGCTCACCACGAGGACCGTGGTGGCGGGGTCCACCCGGATCCCGGCCCGTTCCGCCAGGACCTGGGCCGGCTGACCGACGCACTCGGGGTGGATCGTGCCCTGGGCTGTCACGCACACGGGGACCAGCCGCTCGGCCTCGGCCTCGGTGAGGAACCGGGCCCCCAGACCCTCCAGCCGGTCCCGGACCCGGGCCTCGATGGCCCGGTCCACCAGCAGGGCCTGCTCGGAGGCGCAGGGCGTGCCGTTGTCAAAGGTGGCGCTGGCGAGCGTGCCGCGGACGGCGTCGTCCAGGTCCGCCACGGACTCGTGGAGGTAGCTCGGGACGTTCCCCGGGCCCACGGCGTAGGTGGGCTTGCCCGAGGAGTAGGCCGCCCGGACCATGGCCAGGCTGCCCGTGGCCAGGACCAGGGAGACCCGGTAGTGGTGCATGAGCTCGTTGGTCCCGGCCAGGTCGATCTCGGTCATGCACGAGACGAGCCCCTCGGGAGCCCCCACCGACCGCAGGGCTCCGATGACCACCTCCGCCGCCGCCGCCGAGGCCTCCACGGCCCGGGGGTGGGGCGCCATGACGATGGCGTTCCGCGCCTTCACGGCGATGAGGGCCTTGAAGAACACGGTCGAGACGGGGTTCGTGGTCGGGATCAGGGCCGCGACCACCCCCATCGGCTCGGCGATCTCGACCACCCCGATCTCCGGGCAGGAGGAGAGGATCCCCACCGTCGTGAGGGGCGCGATGGCGTCGTAGACCTCGGTGGTGTTGAAGCGGTTCTTGATCTCCTTGTGGTCGGGCCGGCCGTACCCGGTCACCTTCACCGACAGCTGCGCCAGCTCCCTCGCCGCCCGCCGGCCGGCCAGGGCCATGGCCTCCACGGCCCGGTCCACCTCGGCCTGGGAGGCGGCGGCCCAGGCGTCGGCCGCCTCCTTGGCCCGGAGGGCCAGCTCCCGGGCCTGCGCCACGGATCGGAGGTCGCGGTCCATGGGCCCTTACCGGTAGAAGCCGAAGACCCGGCAGACGCCCGACTCGGCGCAGCGCCCGCCCAGGGCCGCCCGCTCCACGTGGTCGAGCATCTCCTGGGGGCTCAGGCCGCCGAGGCCCAGGCTCTCCACGGTCCGGCCCTCGGCCCACCAGTCGATCCCGCACATCGCGCTCGCCAGGTGGACGATGGAGTCGATGGTGGGCGTGGGCACCCCCACCGCCCGACCGAAGCTGGCGATGGGGACCAGGGAGTTGGGGACGTCGTCCAGGATGTGGTTCTGGGCGAGGATGTGGCTGGGCGCCGTGAACCCCCAGTAGTAGGGGTTGCGCATGATCGCGTCGTAGATGTCCTCCCCCACCACGTGGTAGCTCTCGCGGTACCAGTCCAGGAGCGACCAGACCTCCCGCAGGCCGATGGCCCGGGCGACGTCCTGCTTCTCCCGGTCCACCTTCTCCATGACCAGGGTGGCGATGGAGTGGGTCACCTGGTCCTTGTAGAACTTGAGGTCCTCCCCGGCCGCCGTGCGCTCGATGACCTGGGTGTTCAGCAGGACCGTCCCCGGGTGGACCACGGGGGCCACGTTGTTGAGGCTCGTCTCCAGGACGTTCTGGGCCGGCTCGACCTGGGGGTAGAGGTCCCGGACGTACTCCATGAGGAGGTCGTTGTCCCTGGCCGGGAGGGCCGAGGCCCGCATCCGGAACTTCTCCTTCAGGATCTCCACGGTGTGGGGGCCCCGCCGCTCGGCCGCGTAGATGAAGGTCTGGGTCTCCCCCAGGACGATGTTGGCCGAACAGGCGAATCGGGTGAGGGTCCGGGCGAACTCCAGGGCCCCCCCGGTCCGCCCCGGGTTCAGCAGCACCCGTTGCCCGTCCTCGAGCATGGGGGCGAGCATCGAGGCGTAGACCCGGTGGGCCATGGCGGGGGCCACGACCATGATGAGGTCGGCTCCCTTCACCGCCCGGTCCAGGCTCCGCTCGAACCGGGCCACCCGGGCGAAGCCCTGGACCTCGGGTCCGGTGACCTCGATGCCGCCGGCCTCCTCCAGGGGCGCCAGCTCCCAGGAGAAGGGCGACCACATCGCCACCTCGTAGCCGATGAGGCTCATGTGGCCGGCCATGGCCATACCGCCGTTGCCGCCCCCCAGCACCGCGACCTTCAGGCTCCCCACCTTCTTGCCCCGGCGCGAGGGGTCCACCGCCCGCTCGAAGGGGACCGCCCCTCCGCCGTCTCCGGCGGCACGGGTGGGCACCGGGGCCGCCGGTGCCGTCCGCCCCGGCGCCGGGGGGGCCGCCCGCGGAGGTGCCCCGGAGCGGCCGAGCTCGGCGATGATGGCCTCGACCAGCTCGTCGTTGACGGCCACCTTCCCTCCCTCCCGTTAGCTCGGGGTCGGCCCCTCCCTCCGCAGGATGGTCTCGGTCTCGGTGTGGGGCCTGGGGATCACGTGCACGCTCACCAGCTCCCCGACCTTGGCGGCGGCGGCGGCGCCGGCGTCGGTGGCCGCCTTCACGGCGCCCACGTCCCCCCGCACCATGACCGTCACCAGGCCTCCGCCGACCTGCTCGCGACCCACCAGGGTCACGTTGGCGGCCTTCACCATGGCGTCGGCCGCCTCGATGGCCCCCACGAGCCCCCTGGTCTCGATGAGGCCCAGCGCGATGTTCGTCGTGTTGTCGGCCACCGGTGTCCTCCTTTCCTCGCCTTCCTTGGCCGCCTGCCTTCCCGCTGGCCGCGGCCCCCGGGTGGGGGCTCGGGCCGCACCGCCTGCACGTCGCTCCGGCATCCCGCCTCCTAGCGCTTTCGGAAGGTGGTCTTCGACCCGACCTGGATGGAGTCGACGATGCCCACCACCGTCGCGTCGGTGGGCGCGCGCTCCGTTCGCCCCGGCACGCGGGCCGCCGAGCCGAAGGCCACCAGGACGACCTCCCCCACCCCGGCCCCCACGGTGTCCGCCGCCACGAAGGGCTCGGCCTCCGCCTCCTCCGCGCCCTCCTCGGAACAGGGCACGCAGAGGAGCAGCTTGAGGGCCCCGAGGCCCGGGTCCTTCACCGTCGAGACCGTCGTGCCCACCACCTTCGCGAACCTCACGGGGACCTCCTCAGGCGTCGAAGTACCGGTCGCGCTCCCAGTCAGTGACGGTGGAGCGCCACAGGGCCACCTCGTGGCGGGTGAGGGTCGTGAACACCTGGAGGTACTCCCCCAGGACCTGCCGGGCCAGGTCGTCCTTCTCCAGCAGGTCCAGGGCCGACTCCAGGGTGTCGGGCAGCGGCGGGAGGTCGTCCCGGGCGTAGGCGTCGCCCTCCACCATGGCCGGCGCCTCCAGGCCCTGGCGGATGCCGTCCAGCCCCGCCGCGACGGACGCGGCGATGAGGACGTAGGGGTTGGCGTCGGCGGCGCCGTTGCGCCACTCCAGCCGGTTGGCCGGGCCGTGGCCCACGATGGCCCGCACCGCCACGGTACGGTTGTCGATCCCCCACCCCACGTTGATGGGGGCGAAGGTGTAGCCCTGAACCCGCTTGTAGGCGTTCACCGTCGGGCTCCCCAGGGCGGTGAAGGCGGCCATGTGGGCGAGGAGGCCGGCGAGGTAGGCGCGCATGACCGGCGGGGCGTCGTGGAAGCCGTGGCCCGCCGGCGCGAAGGCGTTCTCCCCGGTCTCCAGGTCCGTGAGGGACTGGTGGACGTGGTAGCCGGACCCCGACTGGTCGGCGAAGGGCTTGGCCATGAACGACACCCGGTAGCCGAGCTGGCCGGCGATCTCCTTCACGGCCGCCTTGAACCGCATCGTGTTGTCGGCGGTGGTGAGGGCATCGGCGTAGCGGATGTTCACCTCCACCTGGGCCGGCCCGTACTCGGTGTTGCAGGCCTCGATCTCGACGCCGAACTCCTCCAGCCCCCGTCGCACCCGCTCCAGGAGCCCCTCCAGGGCCGCACCGCGGACCAGGCTGTAGCAGTCGATCTCCGGGTACAGGGGCTTCCCCTCGGCGTCGAAGATGTAGAACTCCAGCTCCGAGCCGACCTTCGGGTCGTAGCCCATGGCCCGGGCCTGGGCCACCACCTCCTTCAGGACCCTCCGGGTGCTCACCACCACCTCGGAGCCGTCCTCCTCCAGGCAGTCGCAGATGACCGAGGCCGCTCCCGGGCGCCAGGGGATGGGGCGGAAGGTGGCGAGGTCGGGCACGGCCTTCATGTCGGGGTAGCCGGTGGCGAAGTTCGCGTAGCGCACGTCGGGCAGGACGTCGCACTTGCGGTCCCAGATGAGGGCGGCGTTGGCGATGTCGAACCCCTCCCAGGCCCGATCCAGGAAGTGACGGGCGGGGATCCGCTTCCCGCGGGGCATGCCGTGGGCATCGGGGAAGGAGCACTCCACGGTGTGGATGTTCTGCTCCCGGCAGATGGCCCGCACCTGGTCGATGTCCATGGCCGCCTCCTACAGCCCTCCGGTCCGTCCCGGGATCCAGTCGGTGCCCGCCAGGGGGACCCTGGCCATGGCCGCCGCCTCGATGGTGAGGGCCCGCAGGTCCTCGGGCTCCAGGTTGTGGACGTCGCCCTTGCCGCAGGCCTTGGCCAGCAGGGTCATCTCCATGACCATGGCGTTCAGGAAGTTCTCCACCCTCGTGGCGGCCTCCTCCACGTCGAGGCGGGCCACCAGCTCGGGCTCCTGAGTGGTGATGCCCACCGGGCACTTCCCGGTGTGGCAGTGGTGACAGCGGCCGGGCCGGGTTCCCAGGGCCTCGTAGTCCTCGACGTACAGGGGGGCGTTGCAGTTCAGGGCGATGAGGGCCGCCGTGCCGATGGCCACCGCGTTGGCCCCCAGGGCCAGGGCCTTGGCGGCGTCGACGCCGCTGCGGATCCCGCCGGAGATGACCAGGTCCACCTCGCCGTAGAGCCCGATGTCCTCCAGGGCCTCCCGGGCCTGGGTGACGGCGGCCAGGGTGGGGATGCCCGTGTGGTCCAGGAGGATGTCGGGGGAGGCGCCGGTGGCCCCCTCCATCCCGTCCACGACGATCACGTCCGCCCCGGCCTTGGCGGCGATCTTCACGTCCTCGAAGACGCGGGTGGCGCCCATCTTCACGAAGATCGGGATCCGGTTGTCGGTGGCGATGCGCAGCTCCTCGAGCTTCACCTGCATGTCGTCGGCGCCCAGGAAGTCGGGGTGGCGCACGGCGGAGCGTTGGTCGATGCCCTTCGGCAGGGTCCGCATCTCGGCCACCCGGTCAGCCACCTTGGCCCCGAGGAGCACGCCGCCGGTCCCGGGCTTCGCCCCCTGGCCGACGGCGATCTCGATGGCGTCGGCCCGGCGGATGTGGTCCAGGTCGAGCATGTAGCGGGAGGGGGTCATCTGGTAGATGAGCTTGGCCGACTCCTGCCGCTCCTCCTCGAGCATCCCCCCCTCCCCGGTGCAGGTGCAGGTCCCGACCCGGGTGGCGGCCCTGCCCAGGGCGGCCTTGGCGTTCCAGGACAGCGCGCCGAAGGACATCGAGGTGATGTAGACGGGGATCTCCAGCTCCAGGGGGTTGGAGCAGCCGTGGCGGCGGCCGAGGACCGTCTTCGTCTCGCACTTCTCCCGGTACCCCTCCAGGGGCAGCCGGGTCATGGCCGCCGGCAGGAACGTGAGGTCGTCCAGGCGGGGGATCCTCCGGTGGAGGGAGAAGCCGGTCAGGCGGTAGCGGCCCAGGCGGGCCTTGGCCTGGATGTCCTCGATGGTCACCTCGTCCCAGATGGGGCTCTCCCGCTGGGCTCCCGGCCCCCCCGGGAAGTTGTCGCCGACGAGCTCGGGCTGTCCTTCGCCGTTCATACCTGCCTCCACAGGGCCGCCTCGCGGACGTCGAAGTACCAGAGGCGCCCCTCGGCCACGACCTTCCGGACCGGCTCCGCCGGCAGCGTGAGCCCGTTCGCCGCCAGGTCCCGGCGCAGCTCCTGCAGCTCCTCCGGCGTGGGCTCCCGCTCGACGGCATCGGCCCCCAGGCTCCGGACGGGTCCCGCCACGAAGATCCGCCCCTCGTACATGGAGGCCCCCAGGGCGTCGCCGGCGCCCCCCAGGGCGACGAGCTTCCCGGCGTGGGCCATGAACCCGGACATGAACCCCACGGGGCCCGCCACGAGGATGTCGCCCCCCTTCATGGCGACGCCGGTGCGGGGGCCGCCGCTCCCCTCGATGACGATGGTGCCCCCCCGCATGGAGGCGCCGGCGGCCCAGGCGGTGTTGCCGTGGACCAGGATCTTCCCCGAGGCCATGGCCTCCCCCAGGCCCCAGCCGGCGTTCCCATGGACCTCCAGGGTGGCCCCGTTGTTGAAGCCGCCGCAGTAGTAGCCGACGCTGCCCAGGAAGACGACGTGGACGGGCCGGTCGAGGGCCACGGCCAGGTTGTGCCGGGAGCGGGGGTTGTGGACGGCGATGACGTCGTGGGAGGCCGCCAGCTCCCGGAGCCGGCGGTTGAACTCCCGGGCGTCGAGGCCGTCGGCGTCCAGGTGGACGGCCCCCTCCGGAACCTCCACCTCGGCGCCGCGGGCGGTGACGGTCTCTCCCACCGGACCTCCTTCAGGCCGCCCGGCTCTCGGGCGGCCGCGCGTGCCAGACCGTGGCCGTCCCCTCCAGGGGGACGTAGGTCTCGATCTCCTCGGGGAAGATGTGGCGCAGGGCCTGCTCCTCAGTGGCCATGGCGATGCGTCCCCCGGTCTCGGTCACGACGAGGGGCTTGATGGCCAGGCGGTCGCAGGCCATCCCGATGCCGTCGGCCGTCGAGAGCAGGTAGGTGAAGACGCCGTCCAGCTCGTCGATGGACCGGCGGAGGGCCGTCTCCAGGTCCACGCCCCGGGAGAGCTGCTCGGCGATGTAGACGGCGATGACCTCGGAGTCGTTGTCGGTGAGGAACTGGAGGCCCCGCTGGACCATGAGCCTCCGCAGCTTGTGGTGGTTGGTGAGCTGGCCGTTGTGGGCGATGGCGACGTCGAGGAAGGGCCGGGCCCAGAAGGGGTGGGACCACTCGACGTTCACGATGGACTCGGTGGCCAGGCGGGAGTGGGCCAGCCCGTGGGTGCCGACGAACTCGCCGATGCCGTGACGGGCCGCCACCGCGGCGGCGTCGCCCACGTCCTTCACGATCTCCAGGCGCCGTCCCATGGAGTGGACCACCACCCCCTCGACGCCCTCGATGGTCTCGAGGAGCCTGCCGGGAGGGCCCGGGGAGGAGACGACGAGCCGGAGGAACCGGTCGGTGGCCTCTGGGGTGTCGTCCAGGGCGGGCTCGGCGGCGAGCTGCGCCCCCAGCCCCCGGACGCCGTCCACGACCCGCCGCAGGGTCTCGTCGGCGCGGGACGCCTCCACGAGGCGGGCCCGGACGACGATCCGGTCCTCCCTGGGCTCCTCCCCGTACAGGGCGAACCCTGTGGAGTCGGGTCCCCGGTGGATCATGGCCACCTCCATCTCCGTCAGCAGGTGGCCGACGGGCCCCGGCTCGGAGAGGATCAGGCCGCACTGCCCGCACACGGCTAGCGCACCTCCGCCCGCCGGACCTCGGCCAGGCCCGCCTCCAGGTCCTCGTAGGCGGCCCGGATGTGCCGGCGGAGCAGACGCTCGACGGCGTCGCCGTCCCCGGCCTTGAAGGCCTCGACGATCTCCCGGTGCTCCTGGACCATGCCGGCCACCGTGGCCGGGTCCCGGGTCTGGAAGGCGAAGGCCCGGATGGAGGTGTCCTGGTGCCACACGCTCTCCAGGAACCGGAGCACGAGCTGGTTCCCGCAGGCCCGGGCGAGACCCATGTGGAGCTCCATGTTGCTGCGGAAGGCGACGCCCAGGTCACGGGGGTACGAGCGCTCGTGCCGGCGCTGGATGGCCTCCACGGCGGCCACGTCCCGCTCGTTCGCCCGCACGCACGCCAGGCGGGCGGCGAAGGGCTCGAGGACCTCCCGGACCTCGTAGACCTCCCGCACCTCGCCCGGGCTCACGCCCCGCACGAACATCCCGCGCCCCGGCAGCGAGTACACCAGCCCCTCGCGCTCCAGCCGGAGGAGGGCTTCCCGGACCGGGGTGCGGGAGACCCCCAGCTCTTCCGCCAGGTGTCCCTGGTGGAGCCGGGAGTCGGGCGCCAGCAGTCCCACCGCCATCATCTCCAGGAGCCGCTCGTGAACCTCGTCCACCAGCCGGCTCGTGTCGCGCTTGACGGGCCTGACCGTCGCGGTCCCCCTCGTGGCCGCCCCATCGCCAACCGCACGGCCTGTCGCTGCATCCTGGATGTTGGATGCAGCATTCAACATTCACTTCACCCGCATCCTGAACCATCCGCGATGGCCCTGTCAAGACCCACGCTGGAGCGGGCGACCTTCGGACAGGCGGGCAGGGCCCGGGCGTTCCGCGCGCCTCAAGGACCGGTTCCCGGAGGCGGAGGGCGGCGGCGCTCGCCCTCGACCGAGGACCCCGACCGGTTCGGGCAGGCCGTCCGCGCCCCGGCCCAGGAGGCCACGGGGCCCTCGAGTCCGCGCCGTCGTGGCCGACGGGGCGGGGTGGGTGGCCCGGCCCGGGGGCCGGGACGAACCTGATGCGCCAGACGCCGCCCTGCCCGGCTACCGGGCGTCCAGGTCCATGCGGTAGACCCGCCGGCCCCGCACCCGGTCGTAGAGGACGACCTCCTCGACCCCGCAGCTCGCGAGGTCCGGCCAAGCGGCGCCCATCCACTCCTCGGCGGCCTCGGCGTCGTGGAAGGGACCCGAGCGTCCCACCTCGTTGCCCTCGGCGTCCAGGAAGGCCCAGTCGTACACGCGCCCCCCTTCCGGCCCGCGGTCCGCCCGCCGCCGAACTTGGCCCAGCAGGATAGCCGACGGCTCCCGGCCCAGGGAGGCCACCCCGAGGCCTCGAGGCCCCGGGCCGCGCCACGTCCCCCCGGCGGCGGACCCCCCTCGGCGGACCCCCGGATGGCGGACTCAATCCCCGCGGCCCCACGGCCGAGGAAGGAGACATGCGGGCCCGCCGGCCCCCCCGTCCGCGGTCAGCGGCGGTCGCCGTCGGCCTCGTCCTGCTCCTGGCCCCGGGGGTCGCCGTCGCGTCCGGGCGGGGGACGGCCGACGGCGAAGCCGGGTCGGGGCCCCGCCTCGCCGTCCCGTGGGCCGCCCGCTCCCTCACGCCCTCCACCGCGTGGTCGGACGTCCCCAGAGACCACTGGGCCCTCGCCGCCATCGAGTACGTGGCCGGGCTCAACGACTGGATGCGGGACTTCCGGACCGCCCCGGACGGCACGGTCCCCTTCAGGCCCGACCGCCTGGAGAGCCGCCGGCTCTTCGCCCGGGCAGTGGTGCGGGCCTTCGCGCCGGACGAGCCCACCGACCCCTCCATCGTCTTCACCGACCTGGACCCGTCCCGCCCCGCCTACCGCTTCGCCAACGTGGCCGTCAAGCTCGGCTGGATGCAGGCGGTGGACGGGGCCTTCCTCCCCAGCGAGGCGGTCACCCCCCGGGTGGTCCACCGGGCCCTGGTCCTGGCCCTCGGTCTCGCCGAGGAGGCCGCCGCCCTCGATGCCCTCCGCACCAGGCACGGCGAGGCCTTCGCGACGCCGCCGGAGTTCGGCACCCTCGTCCTCGGCATGCGGCTGGGCCTCCGCTTCGACCACCCCGAGGAGTGGCTGGACGTGGGCCCCGACACCCCCCTCACCCGGGCCGAGGTCGCCTGGTCCCTCTACCGGGCGGCCACGACGCCCGAGTGGCGCCTCCGGGCCCTGGCCGTCTACCGGGGCATCGCGCTGCCCCACCTGGGCCCCAAGAAGCGGCTGCTGGTGCAGTTCGGCATCGAGTACGTCGGGTATCCCTACGTGTGGGGCGGGGAGTGGGACCGGCCCACGGGCGACGGCTACTGCTGCGGGGCGCAGCCCGTCGGCGGGTTCGACTGCTCGGGCCTCGTCTGGTGGGTCGTGAAGCTCGCCCGCGGGCCCTGGGACAACGTGCCGCCCCGCACCTACCGGGGGTGGGTCCTCGACGAGCGCACCTCCGCCCAGATGGCGGCGCTCGGGGACCGGCTCCCCTTCGAGGAGGTCCGCCCCGGCGACCTCCTGTTCTACGACGGGAACGGCGACGGGGCCGTGGACCACGTGAACCTCGCCCTGGGCGGAGGCTGGGCCCTGGACTCGTCGAGCAGCGCCGCGGGCGTCTCCATCGTGCCCGTCGCCTCGGGCTGGTACCGGGACCACTTCGTGTGGGCCCGTCGCGTCATGTAGCGGCCGCGCCGGGGGACCGCCAGCCACCGGTCCGCTGGCTGCCGCCCCAGCGCCCCCCGGCCGGCTTCAGGGCGGGGCGCCCGCGGGTGCCTCCTCCCGCGCCCCGCGCCTACCCTTCCCTGATCCGGTCCACCTGGACGCCCTGGTCGGCGAGCCACCGGACGGCCCGGGCGATCTCCTCCTCCTCGCCGTGCATCTCCAGGATCACCCAGGCCGAGCGCTCGTCGATGTTGGCCCGGCGGATGTTGGTGACGACGTCGAACTCCCGGTTGATCCGGTACATCACCGGTTCCTGGATGAGGTGCTCGGGGAACGTGAGGTGAAAGCGGGCCCTGGTCATCGCCCCTCCCCCGCGCCCGGCGGGTTCATGCTGCCCGAGCGGAACCCCTCCAGGTCGAGTGTGACGTACCGGTACCCCAGGGACCGCAGGCCCTCCACGACCCGGCGCCGGACCCCCGGCTCGGCCAGGCGGGGCAACTCGGGCAGCTCCACCTCGACCCGCGCCAGGTCGCCGTGGACCCGGACCCGCACCTGACGGAAGCCGAGGTCCCTGAGCAGCCGCTCGGCCCGCCCGACCCTGGCCAGCTCCTCCACCGTGATCCGCACCCCGAAGGCGATCCGCGAGGAGAGGCACGCCGACGCCGGCTTGTCCCAGGTGGGGATGCCCAGCTCCCGCGCCGCCTCACGCACATCCTGCTTCGTGAACCCGGCCTCGACCAGAGGGTGACGCACGCCGCGCTCCCGGGCGGCGAGGAGCCCCGGCCGGAAGTCACCCAGGTCGTCCAGGTTCGCCCCGGAGCAGACCGTCGGCAACCCCTCCTGGGCGGCGATCCGGCCCAGCACCCCGTAGAGCGTGGCCTTGCAGTGGTAACAGCGGTCCGGGCCGTTGGCGAGGTACCGGGGATCCTCCACCTCCCGCGTCCGCACCGTCCGGTGGCGGATCCCCAGCTGGGCCGCCACCCGACGGGCCAGGGCCAGCTCCCCCGGGGGCAGGGAGGGGGAGACCGCCGTGACCGCCAGGTGCCGATCGGGGAGGGCCCGGGCGGCGACGGCCGCCACCAGGGTGGAGTCGGCGCCGCCCGAGTACGCGACCACGGTGCCGCCCGTCCCCGAGAGGATCCTGTGCAGCTCCGCCAGCTTGGGCAAGAGGGCCGCCGTCCCCACGGGCCGATTCTCCCACGGCGCCCCTCCCGCCGCCGCCCCCGCCCGGGCCCGCAAGGCCGAGGGCCCCGGGGTCCCGGGG
>CAYVCH010000035.1:0-13899 GCA_964449755.1 uncultured Actinomycetes bacterium | reverse complement strand
CAGGGCGGCTAGGAACCGGGCGTTGATCCCCTGGCCGACCCGGCGGAGGGCTCGACAGTTCCCGGTGTTGAGGGTCTTGCGGCACCCGAAGTGGGCCGGGTTGTCGATGGTGGCCTCCACCCGCAGGGCCCGCCCCTCCTTGAGGTAGGCCTTGGCCCCCGAGGTCTTGTACCGGATCTCCATGCGGGGTCGGGTCCCCGGGGTGATCACCTGGGTGGTGAAGGGCCCGGGGTCTGGTCCTTGCCCCGGGTGAGGGTCCGGCGGGCGAAGACGAGCCGGACCCGGTCGGGGCGCCCCAGGTCCAGGTGGTCGCGGACGGCCGCCTCGAACCACGCCCGCCCGGCAGCCGGGCGGTCGAACACCCACGTGTCTGCGATCTCCAGCTGGCGCGCGGAGAACGACCAGGTGAACCCGGCCCGGTGATCGGCGGGGGTGAGGGGGCTGGGAAGTGTGGGCAACCACCGCTCGATCAGGCCCCGGAGGTGGCCGGAGCCGAGCCTGGCGCACACCCGGTGGGCTCGCTCGGGGTCCCCCACCGACGCCAGCCCGTTGTCGAGCTCGGTGAAGGCGATCCCGGTCCGGTGGAGCCGGCGCTTGGCCCACTCGTGGCCGTTGGCGGAGATCCACAGCCCGTAGGGGGCGTAGGGAGTGAGCTTGACGAACGCCGGGCCCCACTGCTCGTCCCAGAGGTACCAGTGGTCGGGCAGGGCGGCCTGCCGGGAGAACGAGAAGTGGGGGTGGTCCTTGGTGGAGCGGGGCGATGCCTTGTCCACCCACCCTCGCCAGGCCTCCATCGGCTCCTGGGCCTTGCCCACAGCACCACGCCCGGCCGACCCTGGCGGGCGAGCGGGCTTGAGACGGTGCCCACGGCGGCCCTCCTTTGCTTCGCGGCGACAGGAGGCTGCCGGAGGCGCCAACGCAGCGAGGGGGTCCATCCTGTGGCCCCCTCCTGCGCGTTTGGATGTTCTTCCGTGCGAGGCTCAGACCCACGCCCCACCCACGGCGGAGGTCCCCCACGGACGCCGCCAGTTCCCCGGGTGGTCTGAGGCTCGCTCGCTAAACCTACTTGCTGCTGAGCTGAGCCAAGAGTCGCGTCAGGCCGCCTCCCGGGCGGCGCCCGCCAGGGCCCGCTCGACGAGGGCGGCCACGGTCCAGGCCGCGTACCGACGTCCGGCCTCGTCGGAGGCGAGGGGGGCCTCGCCGGCCGCGAGCTGCCCGGCCTCCCGGAAGGACTGGGGGGTGGGCTCGGCCCCCTCCAGGGCCGCCTCCACCCCGGGGAGGCGGAGGGGCTCGCCGGCCACGCCGCCCAGGGCCACCCGGGGGGCTCGGATCCGCCCCCCCTCGAGGTCCAGGGCGGCGGCGGCGATGATCGTCACGAAGTCAGGGTGGCGGGCCTCGACCTCCACCAGGTGGGCACCCCCCGGCTCCCGGGGGAAGATCACCTCCACGAGCAGCTCGTCGGGCTCCAGGGCCGTCGTGAGGGGGCCCCGGAAGAACTCCGCCGCCGCAATGGTCCGCTGGCCCCGGGGGCCCCGGGCCACCACCTCGGCGTCGAGGAGGCGGGCCAGGACGCACCACTCGCCGGTGGGGTCGGCGTGGGCCAGGTTGCCCCCGAAGGTGCCCCGCTCGCGGATGGCGGGGAAGGCGATGAGGGGAGCCGTCCGCTTCAGGACCTGGAAGCCGCCCAGCTCCCCGGCGTGGCGCTCGAGCTGGGCGTGGCGGACCAGGGCTCCCACCCGGAGACGGCCGTCCCCCCGCTCGACGACGTCCAGGCCGGGCAGGCGGTCCACGTCGACCAGGGCGGCGGGTCGGACGAGGCCCAGGTTCATGAGGACCACCAGGCTCTGCCCGCCGGCCAGGACCTTCGCCTCCTCACCGAGCTCGGCGAGGAGGGCGATGGCCTCCTCCACGGAGGCGGGTCGGTGGTAGGCGGTCTCCCCGGGCATCTGCGACCCCCGCCGTCCGGTGGCCCCGGCGTCGGCGGTTGTCGGCAGCTTCCCACCCGGGCCATCATTCGACAAGCGGCGGGCCGGGGGAGGGCGGCGCCTGCCAGGCCGACCCGGACGGGGGGTGGATGGAGGGGACCGGCTACCAGGTGATCGGGCGTCGGGTGCCGAAGCTCGACGCCCCCGACCGGGCCACCGGCAGGGCCCGGTATGGCGACGACCTGCGCCTGCCCGGCATGCTCCACGGGGCCATCCTCCGAAGCCCCCTCCCCCACGCCCGGATCCTCCACGTGGACACGGCGCGGGCCGCGGCCCTCCCCGGAGTCCGGGCGGTCATCACCGGGCGTACCGTCCGCCAGCGGCCCTTCGGGTACGGCGGCGACAACATCCCCTTGAAGCCCGAGAAGGTCCGCTGCGTCGGCGACGAGGTGGCGGCCGTGGCCGCCGTGGACGAGGACAGGGCCCGGGAGGCCCTGGACCTGATCGAGGTCGACTACGAGCCCCTCCCGGCTGTCTTCGACCCCTTCGAGGCCCTGGAGCCCGGCGCCCCCCTGGTCCACGACGAGCGGACCGACATCGAGGGCAACGTCTCCATGCGCTGGGACTTCGACCACGGCGACCTGGAGGAGGCCGAGGCCCGGGCCGACGTCGTGGTCGAGGGGACCTACAGCTCGCCCCTGGCGGCCCCGGCCCCCGTGGAGACCCACGTCGTGACCGCCGCCTTTGACGCGTCGGGGCGCCTGCGGGTGTGGAGCCCCGTCCAGATGCCCTTCATGTACCGGAAGGAGCTGGCCGACTGCCTGGGCCTCGACTGGCGCCGGATCACCGTCGTCCACCCCGCCGTGGGCGGTGGCTTCGGGGGCAAGATCGACATCGACCCCCACGACTTCATCGCCGTCATGCTCGCCCGCGAGACGGGCCGCCCGGTGCGGATCGCCTTCGACCGGGTGGAGGAGTTCACCGGGGCCCGCCTCCGCCAGCCCGTCCACATCCGCCTCCGCACGGGGGCCACGTCCCGAGGGGACCTGCTCTTCCGCGACGCCGACATCGTCTCCGACAACGGCGCCTACAACTCCTGGGGCTCCCACACCATGCTCGTCATCATGCAGACCATCTCCTCCCTCTACCGGGTGCCGGTCTGCCGGGTCCGCTCCGCCGTCGTGTACACGAACAAGCCCTACGGGGGCTCGGTTCGGGGCTTCGGCAACCCCGAGGCCACCTTCGCCGTCGAGCAGCAGATGGAGGAGCTGGCCGATGCCCTCGGTGTGGACCCCATGGAGCTTCGCCTGCGAAACGCCAACCGGGAGGGGGACCTGACCCCCCAGGGGATGCGGATCACCTCCTGCGGCCTGTCCCGCTGCCTGGAGAGCGTCATGCGCCGGTCGGGCTGGGCCGAGCGGCGGGGCCGCATGCGGGAGCTGCACCGGGGCCTCGGGGCGGCGGCCTTCATCCACGTCGGCGGCGGGGCCCGGATCTACCGCTCCGACGGCTGCGGGGCCATCGTGAAGCTGGACGACTCGGGCATGGTGTCGGTCGTCGCCGGTGGCATCGAGCTGGGGCAGGGCTCGGAGACGGCCCTGGCGATGATCGCCGCCGAGGAGCTCGGGGTGCCCCTGGAGGCGGTCAGCGTCGTGGACGCCGACACCGACGCGAAGCCCTGGGACGTCGGCTCCCACGCCAGCCGGACGACCTTCGTCGCAGGCAACGCCGTCCGCCTGGCGGCCCGGAGGGTGCGGGAGCAGCTGCTGCAGACCGCCGGCGACCTCCTGGGGGCCGAGCCCGGGGAGCTCGTGGTGGAAGGCGGCGAGGTCGCGGTGGCCGCCGAGCCGGAGCGGCGGGTGGAGGTGGGGCGGGTGGCCCGCCGCCGCCTCCTCCGCCAGGGGGGGAGCGCCCTCGTGGCCGAGGCCTTCTACGACCCGCCCACGGAGATGCAGGACAAGCGTTACCTGGGCAACATCTCGGCCTCCTACGGGTTCGGGGCGCAAGTGGCCGAGGTCGAGGTGGACCCGGCCACCGGGGAGGTCCGGGTCCTCGGGCTCTGGGTGGCCCAGGACGTGGGCCGGGCCATCAACCCCCTCGCCTGCGAGGGCCAGATCGAGGGGGGGGCGGTCATGGGCCTCGGCCTGGCCCTGTCCGAAGAGGTCCTGGTCCGCGACGGCGAGGTCCTCTCCCCCACCCTGGGGAGCTACGGCACGCCCCGGGCCCACGAGGTGCCCCGCGTGGAGGTGGAGCTGGTCGAGACCGACGACCCGGAGGGCCCCTTTGGAGCCAAGGGGGTCGGGGAGGGCGGCATCATCCCCACGCCGGCGGCTGTCGCCAACGCCGTGGCCGACGCCACCGGCATCCGCCCCCGGGCCTTCCCCATGCGACCCTGGCGGGTGCTGGCCTGGCTCCACGAGCGGGACGCGGCGGGAGGCACCGCGGCGAGCTGAGGAGGGCATGGTGCGGCTGGCGTTCATCCTGAACGGCGACCCGGTGGCGGTGGAGGTCGCCGGAGGCAGCACCCTGCTCCGGGTCCTCCGGGAGGTCCTGGGCCTCACCGGGACGAAGTGGGGGTGCAAGGTGGGGGACTGCGGGGCCTGCACCGTGTTGCTGGACGGCGCCCCCGCCCTCTCCTGCCTCCTCGTGGCGGGCCAGGTCGAGGGCCGGGAGGTGACGACCATCGAGGGGCTGGAGCGGAACGGGACCCTCTCCGACCTCCAGGAGGCCTTCGTCCGGGCCGGCGCCATCCAGTGCGGCTACTGCACGCCGGGGATGGTCCTCGCCGCCTGGGCCCTCCTCCGCCGGGAGCGCCACCCCGACGAGGCCGGCGTGCGGCGGGCCCTGGCCGGGAACCTCTGCCGGTGCACGGGGTACAGCAAGATCGTCGACGCTATCCTCGGTGTTGCCGAGGGGAGGGCGGCGGGACAGGAGGCGGGGTGAGCCAGCTGCTGCGGATCATCGGCGACGGCGCCGAGGTGCCCGACGGGCCCGTCCCGGAGGCCCTCGACGGCAAGGACCTGGTCGAGCTGTACCGGCAGGTGGTCTTCCTCCGGACCCTGGACGAGCGGGCGGTGGCCCTGAACCGGCAGGGGCGGATCGGCCCCTGGCCCATCTACTCGGGGGAGGAGGGCACCCAGGCCGGGGCCCTCCTCGCCTGCCGCGACGAGGACTGGGTCTTCCCCACCTACCGGCAGGCGGCGGTGGCGACCCTCCGGGGCGTCCCGGTGGCCACCATCCTGGGGTGGGCCCGGGGCTACGGCGGTCCCGACGCCTGGTACGACCCCCGGGAGTGCCGGGTGGGCCCCATCTGCGCCCCCGTCGGGACCCACCTTCCCCACGCCGTGGGGGTGGCCTGGGGGGCGCGCATCGCGGGGGAGCGCCTGTGCTCGCTGGCCTGGTTCGGCGACGGGGCCACCTCCGAGGGCGACTTCCACGAGGCCATGAACTTCGCCTCGGTCTTCCGGGTGCCCACCGTGTTCTTCTGTGTGAACAACCAGTGGGCCATCTCGACGCCGGTCAGCCGCCAGATGGCCACCGACACGGTGGCGGTGAAGGCCGAGGCCTACGGGATCCCCGCCCTCCGAGTGGACGGCTTCGACCCCGTGGCCTGCTGGCAGGCGGCCCACGAGGCCCTGGAGCGGGCCCGCGCAGGGGACGGACCCACTCTGGTCGAGGCCTACTGCTACCGCCTGGGCCCGCACGCCACCCCCGACGACCCGAGCCTGTACCGGGACCCCGCCGAGGCCGAGCGGTGGCGGCCCCTGGAGCCGGTGGGGAGGATGGCCGGCTTCCTCCGACGCCTCGGCCTTGCGGGCGACGACGACCTGGAGGCCATCGCCGAGGAGGCGAGGGACCGGGTGGCGGAGGGGGTGCGGGAGCTGGAGGCGAAGGCCCCCCCCGGACCCGAGGTCCTCTTCGACCACGTCTACGCGGGCGCCCGCCCCTGGACCCTCGTCCGGGGGCTGGAGGACCTCCGGGCGGCCCGGGCCCGGGAGGGCGGGAGGCCGTGACCCAGGCCAACATGGTCGAGGCCCTCAACCTGGCCCTCCACCAGGCCATGGCCGCCGACGATCGGGTCCTCCTCATGGGGGAGGACATCGGGCGCACGGGCGGGGTGTTCCGGGTGAGCGCGGGGCTCCTCGACCGCTTCGGCCCCGAGCGGGTCATCGACACGCCCGTGTCGGAGGCGGGGATCGTGGGGACGGCCATCGGGATGGCCATGTACGGGCTCCGCCCCATCGTCGAGATCCAGTTCGACGCCTTCGTCTACCCCGCCTTCGAGCAGCTCGTCGCCCACGCGGCCCGCCTGTCGTGGCGGACGGCGGGGAAGGTCCCCGCCTCCGTCGTGGTGCGGATTCCCTTCGGCGGCGGGGTGCGGGCCCCCGAGATGCACTCCGAGTCCCCCGAGGCCCTCTTCGTCCACGTCCCCGGCCTCCGGGTGGTCTGCCCGGCGACCCCCACCGACGCGCGGGACCTCCTGCTCGCGGCCGTCGCCCACCCCGACCCGGTGATCTTCATGGAGCCCAAGCGGATCTACCGCCTCTACCGGGAGGAGGTGCCCGAGGAACCCCCCCTGCTGCCGGGGGACGGGGTGGCCGAGGCCGAGGGCCTCCTCTCCACCGCCCGGGTGGCCCGGGAGGGCGACGGGCTGGCCATCATCACCTACGGGGCCACGGTGCCGCTGTGCGTCGAGGCGGCCGAGCGGCTGGCCGCCGAGCGGGGCATCCAGGCGCGGGTCCTCGACCTTCGCTCCCTCTACCCCCTTGACGTGGAGGCCATCGCGTCCGCCGCCAGCGCGTGCCGCCGGGCCCTCGTCGTCCACGAGGCCCCCGGGAGCTGCGGTCTGGGGGCGGAGGTGTCGGCCCTGGTCCACGAGCGCTGCATCCTGGACCTGGAGGCCCCGGTCCTCCGGGTGACGGGGTTCGACGTCCCCTTCCCCCAGTTCGCCAACGAGGACGACTACCTGCCCTCGGTGGAGCGGATCGTGCTCGGGGCCGAGCGGGTCCTGGGGTTCTAGCGGAGGAGGTGCGGGTCCCGGTGCCCGAGTTCAGGCTCCCCGACCTCGGTGAGGGGCTCACCGGGGCCGAGATCTCGAAGTGGTTCGTGGCCGAGGGCGACACCGTCGCCGAGGGCGACCCCCTGGTGGAGGTGGTCACCGACAAGGCCACCGCCGAGATTCCCTCCCCCTTCTCGGGGGTGGTGATCCGCATCCACGCCCGGGAGGGGGACGTGGTGCCCGTGGGGGCCGTCCTGGTCACCGTCGGGGACGGCGCGGAGACGGGGCGAGGGGAGCCTCCGCGCCGCCCGGCGGGCCAGGCGGGGGTCCCCGGCGCCCCCGTCCCGAGGGTCGCCGCCGGGACGGAGGTGAGGGCCCTGCCCCCCGTCCGCAAGCTCGCCCGGGAGCTCGGCGTGGACCTCTCCACCGTCCGGGGGACCGGCCCCGGGGGCCGGATCCTCCGGGAGGATGTGGAGGCCGCCGCCCGGGCCGCGCGCGCCGCCGGACCCGCCGGGGAGACGCCTTCCGTGGCGGCGGCCGTCGCCGCCCCGGTGGGACCGCGGCGGGAGCCCCTCCGGGGGGTCCGGAAGCTCATCGCCGAGCGGATGGCCGAGTCCCACCGCCGGGTGCCGGCCGTGACCCACGTCGAGGAGTGCGACGTCACCGAGCTGGAGGCCACCCGGCAGCTGGCCAACGAGCGGTGGCCCCAGGGGCCGAGGCTCACCTACCTGCCCTTCGTGGTGAAGGCCGCGGTGGCCGGCCTGAAGCGCTACCCGGAGCTCAACGCCAGCCTGGACGAGGAGGCCGGCGAGGTCGTCTACCACGGGGCCCACCACATCGGGATCGCCGTGGACACCCCCCGGGGGCTCCTGGTGCCGGTGGTCCGGGACGCCGGGTCCCGGGACCTCCGGGGCCTCGCCGCGGAGATCGAGCGGCTGGCCGAGGCCGCCCGGGCGGGGACCATCGGTCCCGACGAGCTCCAGGGCGCCACCTTCACCGTGACGAGTCCCGGACCCTACGCGGGCATCATGGCCACCCCCATCGTGCCCCTGCCCCAGGTGGCCATCCTGGGGGTCCACCGGGCCGCCGAGCGGCCGGTCGTCCGCGGCGGCCAGGTGGTCGTGCGCCGGACGATGAACCTGTCGGTCACCTTCGACCACCGGGTCATCGACGGGATGACGGCGGCCAGGTTCCTGCTGGAGGTCGTCGGGTTCCTGGAGCACCCGGCGGTCCTCCTGCTGGAGACCTGAGGGGCCGGGAGCCGCCCCGTGGCGGCCCGGCCCCCTGGCGTCAGCCGACGAACTTGTCGCCGAGCCCCCGGCCCTCGCCCTGAGGGGTGGACGGGGTGCCCCGGGACCCGGGCAGGAACCTGGGGCCCGTCCGCCCGAGTTCCCCGGGGGGCCTCGGCCGGCCGCCGCCACGGTCGTTGCGGGGAATGCGCCCGCCGCCTTGCGCTTTTCCAGGCCTCCTCCCTATGATGCGGGCGCCGCCCTGGGACGCGGCCCGCCGTCGAGGAAAGGGGGTCCCATGCCGCGAGAGGACATCACGAAGGTCATGCTCTCCGAGGCGGACATCCCAACCGCCTGGTACAACATCCTGCCCGACCTGCCGGGCGAGCCCATGCCCCCGCTGCACCCGGCCACCATGCAGCCGGTGGGCCCCCAAGACCTGGCGGCCATCTTCCCCGAGAGCCTCATCATGCAGGAGGTCTCGCCGGAGCGCTGGATCGACATCCCCGGCCCGGTGATCGACGTGTACCGGCTGTGGCGACCGACGCCCCTGTACCGGGCGCGCCGGTGGGAGAAGGCCCTGGGGCTCACGCCCAAGCAGCGGATCTACTACAAGTGGGAGGGGGTCTCCCCGGCCGGCTCCCACAAGCCCAACACCGCGGTGGCCCAGGCCTACTACAACAAGGAGGCGGGGATCCGCCGCCTCACCACCGAGACCGGCGCCGGCCAGTGGGGGAGCGCCCTGTCCATGGCCTGCCGGATGTTCGACCTGGAGTGCCTGGTCTTCATGGTGAAGGTCTCCTACCACCAGAAGCCCTACCGGCGGGTCATCATGCAGACCTGGGGGGCGACCATCCACCCCTCGCCGTCGGACCAGACCGAGTACGGGCGGAAGGTCCTGGCCGAGGACCCCGAGTCGCCGGGGTCCCTGGGCATCGCCATCTCCGAGGCCATCGAGGTGGCCGCCCAGAACCCAGACACGAACTACTCCCTGGGCTCGGTCCTGAACCACGTCCTGCTGCACCAGACCGTCGTGGGCCTGGAGGCCAAGCGGCAGATGGAGATCTTCGAGGACACCCCGGACGTCATCATCGGGTGCGTGGGCGGGGGCTCCAACTACGCCGGCCTCTCCTACCCCTTCGCCATGGACGTGCTGCAGGGCAGGGCGAAGATGCGCTTCGTCGCCGTGGAGCCCGAGGCCTGCCCCACCCTCACCCGGGGGAGGTTCGCCTACGACCACGGGGACACGGCCGGCATGACCCCGCTGCTGCCCATGTACACGCTGGGGCACACCTTCGTTCCGCCACCAGTCCACGCGGGGGGCCTGCGCTACCACGGCGACGCGCCGTCCCTGTGCGCCCTGGTGAAGGCCGGGGTCTACGAGGCCGTGGCCTACCCCCAGACGGCCGTCTTCGAGGCGGCGGTGGGCATGGCCCGGGCCGAGGGGTTCGTCACCGGGCCCGAGCCGGCCCACGCGGTGAAGGCCGTGGTGGACGAGGCGCTGGCGGCCCGGGAGGCCGACGAGGAGAAGGTGATCCTGTTCAACAACTCCGGCCACGGGCACTTCGACCTGGCCGCCTACGACGCCTACAACTCCGGGACCCTCGAGGACTACCCGCTTCCACCGGAGGTCCTGGAGCGGTCCCTGGCCGCGCTGCCGCCGCAGCCGCAGCCGGCCTGATCCGGCGGGCACCGGAGGCCGCAGCCGCAGCCGGCCTGATCGGGCGGGCACCGGAGGCCGCGGGCGCCCGGGCGTCCTCAGAGGTCCCGGACGGCCTCGGCCAGGGCCGAGAGGAACCGGTCGTTCTCCTCGGGCGTGCCCACGGTCACCCGGATGGTGTCGGGGCCCAGGGGGCGGACGATGACCCCGCGCGCCTCGCAGGCCGCCGCCAGCTCCTCGGAGCGGCCGGGGACGGCGAGGAGGACGAAGTTGGCCTGGGAGGGTGGCACGTCGAAGCCCAGGTCGGCCAGGGCAGCGGCCAGGCGCTGACGCTCTCCGAGCACCTCCGTCACCCGCTCCTTCAGCTCGGGCCCGGCCTGGAGGGAGGCCAGGGCGGCCACCTGCGCCACGCGGCCCACGGCGAAGGGCACGTGGACCTTGCGCAGGGCGCCGATGACCTCGGGGCTCGAGATGCCGTAGCCGACCCGGAGGCCCGCCAGGCCGTGGGCCTTGGAGAAGGTCCTGAGGACGAGGAGGTTGTCGTGGTCGCGGACGAGGGAGAGGGAGTCGGGGAAGGCGGGGTCGTCGGCGAACTCCACGTAGGCCTCGTCGACGACGACCATGAGATCCCCCGGCACCCGGTCGAGGAAGGCGGCGAGCTCGTCGTGGGTGACGGCGGTGCCGGTGGGGTTGTTGGGGTTGCAGATGATGACCAGGCGGGTGCCCTCGTGGACGGCGGCGGCCAGGGCCTGCAGGTCGAAGCGCCCTCCCCGCAGGGGCACCGTGCGGGTGTGGCCGCCGGCGAAGTCCACCAGCAGCGGGTAGGCGTTGAAGGTCGGCCAGCCCGTCAGGACCTCGCCGCCGGGCTCCACGGTGGCCAGGACCGCCTGGAAGCAGACGTCGATGGACCCGCAGCCCACGGTGATCCGGTCGGTGCCGACCCCCAGGCGCTCGGCCAGGGCCTCCCGCAGCTCGGTGCAGCCGTCGTCGGGGTAGCGGTTCACCTCCGCGGCCGCCCGGGCGATGGCCTCGAGGACCGAGGGCAGCGGCGGGTAGGGGTTCTCGTTGGAGGCCAGCTTGACCACGTCGGCCAGGCCCCGCTCGCGGGCCACGACCTCGGCGGCCTTCCCCGCCCGGTAGGGCTCCAGCCGCCCCAGGATCTCGCGGAGCCGGATCATGCGGCGCCCTCCTCCTCCCCCCGTCGGGGCCGGCCCCGAAGGGGCCGGCCAGAGCAGGCCCTCTGCTCCCGCGCGCGATCGGCCCGTCCCCTCCCAACTCTAGCGTCTGTCCGACCGGCCTCCACGGCCCGGTTTCGGGGAGGCGGTGGTAGGCTGCCGGAGTCGGACAGGGGGAGCCGATGAGGTACGAGCGCGCGTGCATGCCCCTGGGCGGCATCTGGTCGTCGCCCTTCGCGCGGTGGCAGGGGCCCCTGGCGGAGGTCTCCAGCCTGGATCTGGCGGTCCTCGTCACCCGGCGGGCGCTGGAGGACCGGGGGGTGCCCCCGGAGGCCGTGAGCCAGCTCGTCCTGGGCTGGACCGTACCCCAGGAGGGGGCCTTCTACGGAGCCCCGACGGTGGCGGCCCGCATCGGCGCCCCGGGGGTCACCGGGCCCATGGTGGCCCAGGCCTGCGCGACGTCCGTGGCGGCGGTGACCCTGGCGGCCAACGCCGTCGAGGCCGGCGACGACGGCCTCCACCTGGTCGTCCTGACCGACCGGACGAGCAACGGCCCGCACATCGTGTACCCCTCGCCGTCGTCGCAGGGGGGCGCCCCCCGGGCCGAGGACTGGGTCCTCGCCAACTTTGCCTGCGACCCCTGGGCCGGGCAGTCCATGCTCCGGACCGCCGAGAAGGTCGCCGCCGAGCTGGGGGCCTCCCGGGATGAGCTGGACGAGCTCACCGCCCTCCGGTACGAGCAGTACGGGCGGGCCCTGGCCGACGACCGGCGCTTCCAGCGCCGGTACATGGTGCCGGTGGAGGTGCCGGTGCGCAGAGGGCCGCCGGTGGTGGTGGAGGCCGACGTCGGGGTGCGGCCCACGACCCTGGAGGACCTGCGGGGGCTCCGGCCCGTGGAGCCCGACGGCGTCATCACCTACGGCACGCAGACCCACCCCGCCGACGGAGCTGCCGGGTGCCTGGTCACCACCGAGGTCCGGGCCCGGGAGCTGGCCGGGGGGGAGGGGGTGGTCCGGGTCCTCGCCTCCGGGTTCGCCCGGGTGGGCAAGGCCGAGATGCCGAAGGCCACCGTCCCCGCCGCCGAGGCCGCCCTGGCGGCGGCCGGCCTGTCCTTCTCGGATCTGGACGCCGTCACCACCCACAACCCCTTCGCCGTGAACGACCTGTACTTCTCCCGGAAGACCGGGGTGCCGCTGGAGGCGATGAACGGCTACGGCTGCAGCCTCGTCTACGGTCACCCCCAGGCGCCCACTGGTGCCCGGGCCATCGCCGAGCTCGTCGAGACCCTGCGGGAGCGGGGCGGTGGGGTGGGGCTGTTCACGGGCTGCGCCGCCGGGGACACCGGCGGGGCCCTGGTGGTCCGGGTGGAGGACTGACGCCCGTGGCGGTGGCGACGAGGCTGCGCGGTCCCGTGGCCGAGCTCCTGGAGGTCCTGGCCCGCACCACCGACGGCATGGTCGCCATCGACCCCGACATGCGGGTGGTGGGCTGGAACCGGGCGGCCACCGAGCTCCTCGGCTACGAGCCCGAGGAGGTGATGGGGCGGCCCTGCTACGAGATCCTGGGCTGGCACGACCGCCACGGCAACGCGGTGTGCGAGGCGAGCTGTCCGGCCTGTGTCCGCAGCTCCCGGGACGAGCTCATCGAGACCCGGGAAGTCATGGGCCGGACCAAGTCCGGGCGATCCCTGTGGCTCTCGGTGAGCACGGTGGTCCCCCCGGCCCGCTACCGGCGCGACTGCCAGATGGTCCACTTCGTGCGGGAGGGGGGGCTGCCGCCCCAGCTCGAGCGGCTCATCGCCGAGCGGGTCGGGGCGGCGCCGGCCGGGGCCGAGCCGTCCCGCGACGACGGGGCATCGGCGGTCCTGGCCCGCCTCACCGAGCGGGAGCGGGAGGTGCTGCGGCTCCTCGCCGACGGCCTGGACACCCGGGAGATCGCCGGCCGGCTCACCCTCTCCCGGGCCACCGTCCGCAACCACGTCCAGCACATCCTGAACAAGCTGGAGGTCCACAGCCGGCTGGAGGCCGTCGCCCTGGCCCTGCGCCATCCCCGATAGGGCGCTGACGGGCCGGATCGCCACCCCGGGCGGGCCTCGGGGGACGGCGGACGGCCCGCGGTGCAGAATCATCCCGTGGCCCGCGCGACCCGCTTCGCCTCGGAGTCCGTGACCGAGGGACACCCGGACAAGCTGGCCGACCAGATCTCCGACGCCGTCGTCGACGCCCTCCTGGAGCAGGACCCCGTGGCCCGGGCGGCCTGCGAGACCCTGGTCACGGCAGGGTCGGTGTTCGTGGCGGGGGAGATCTCCACCACGGGCTACGTGGACATCCCGGGGGTGGTGCGCCGGACCCTGCTGGAGGTCGGCTACACGGACGCCGCGACGGGTCTAGACGGCGCCACCTGCGGGGTCGTCACGGCCATCCAGGAGCACTCGCCGGAGGTGGCCCGGGCCATCGAGGATCCCGTGGAACGCCGGGAGGGGTCCCGGGACGAGCTGGACGCCCTGGGGCCGGGGCGACAGGGCGTGGTCTTCGGCTACGCGTGCCGGGAGACCGAGGAGCTCATGCCCCTCCCCATCGTGCTCGCCCACCGCCTGGTGCGGCGGCTGGCGGAGGTGAGGAAGGCGGCGGTCCTGCCCTACCTCCGTCCCGACGGCAAGAGCCTGGTCTCCGTGGAGTACGAGGGGGGGCGTCCGGTCCGGGTCCACACGGTCCTGGTCTCGGCCCACCACCGGGAGGGGGTGGACCTGGCCGCCGACCTCGTCCCCGACGTCGGCCGGGAGGTGATCGAGCCGGTCCTGGTGGCGTCCGAGGTCCCCTGGCGGGGGGCGCGGTGGCTGGTGAACCCCGCCGGGCCCTTCGAGATCGGCGGGCCCAAGGCCGACACCGGCCTCACCGGGCGGAAGATCATG
>CAYVCH010000034.1:0-13940 GCA_964449755.1 uncultured Actinomycetes bacterium | reverse complement strand
GGTAGCGGGGACGCCGGCCCGCCGGGGGGCAGGGGGGACCCGATGCATCCCCCGAACGGACCATGGGAATCTCGGAGACCCTCGGCCGAGATCCCCCTTGACCGGAGGCCCGGGGTCCGGTCTAGGATGCCCGCAGCTCCGGAGCACTGGACGCCCTGGTGTCGCTCTCCGCGGTCGCGGCCCCCGAGCTTCCCCGTCGCTTCAGGCCGCCCGGCCGCGAGCCCGTGCCCCTTCGCGTGATGGAGTGGGCCGTCACGCTTCCCGCGGTGGCGCTGGTGGGGCTGCTCTCGTTCGGCGAGCGAGAGGCCATCGGAAGGGAGCTGCCCGAGCTGGCGGCCTGGCTGGCCATCCTGGTCGCCATGGACCTGTTCCCGGTCCCGGTGTTCGGGCAGCTCGTCCTGTCGATGTCGCTGCCCGTGCTCCTGGCCGCGGGGATGGTCTTCTCGCCGCCCGTCGTGGGGCTGCTGGCCCTGGTCGGGTCCCTGGACGGCCGGGAGCTCCGACGGGAGGTGACCCTGGGGAAGGCGCTGTTCAACCGCGCCCAGGTGGCCCTGGCCGCCGTGTCCGCGTCGGCGGTCTTCCACCGCCTCGGGGGGGACCTCGGCAGCTGGCCGTGGGTGCTCGGGCCCGCTCTGGCTGGGCTCGGGGCGGACCTTGTCGTGAACGGGGCCCTGGTGGCCGTCGCGGAGGACCTGCGGACGGGGATGGGGCTGCGCCGGGTCGCGACCGGCATGCTCGGGGGGCCGTCGCTCGGCTACGTCCTGGCCCACCTGTCCCTGGGGCTCCTCGGCCTGGTCCTGGCCGTGGTCTTCACCGGCGTGGGGGCCTGGGGGCTGACGGTGGGGCCGGCCGCCCTGCTCCTGGCCCGCCAGACCTTCCGACACGGCGCCAGGCTCCGGCAGGCCGAGCGGGCCCTGGAGGCGAAGAACCGGGCCCTCCTCCGCCTCTCGCAGCAGGTCGCCGAGGAGCGCCGCCAGGAGCGGGTGGCCATCGCCGCCGACCTCCACGACGAGGTGCTGCAGCCCCTGTACCAGGTCCACCTCATGGGGGAGGTGCTGAAGCAGGACCTGGCCACCGGACGCCTGCTGCAGCTCGAGGAGGACCTCCCGGGGCTCCTCGCCGCCTCCGGGGCGGCCCAGGAGGCCCTCCGGCGGGTGGTGCGGGACCTGCGACGGTCACCCCTGGGGGTCGCCGGGCTCGGGAGCGCCGTGAGGCTGCTCGCGGACGCCCTGGCCGGCGAGGGGAACGTCCGGGTCCGGGTGGACGTGGGCCCCGTCACGGCGTCGGCCCTGGTCCAGCTCCTCGCCTACCAGGTGGTCCGCGAGGCCCTCCGGAACGCCCTCAGGCACGCCCGGGCGCGGTCCATCGAGGTGCGGGTGTTCCAGGAGGCTGGCTGTCTCCGCGTCGTGGTGGAGGACGACGGGGTGGGCTTCGCCCCCCACCTGGTGGACGGCGACCGTCACTTCGGCCTGCAGCTCATGCGGGAGCGGGTGGAGGCGGCGGGAGGGCTGTTCGTGCTGGAGTCCTCCCGGGGGTCCGGAACGCGGGTCCTGGCCAGCATGCCCCTGGAGGTCCTCCCGCCGGACCCGTCCGTGGGGCCGCGGGACGAGTCCGAGGACCACCGGCCCCATGACGACCACTAGGCCCCGGGTCCCCGGAGCCTAGTGGCAGTAGCCGGGGGGAGGCGTTTGCGCCTACCCGGCCTTCCAGTGGGCGCCGCCGGCGAGGACCAGGGCTGCCAGCGACGCCACGGCCACGGCGAGCCGCTTGATCAGGCTCATGGCCTACCCCTTTCCTCCTCGACTGACTCGGCCGTTGGGGACGGCACATCCGCCGTCCGGCCCTGTTGTCATCCCACTATCGGGGGACGCCCGACGGGCCTACAAGGGGAGGTAGCGCCTACGCGAGGTGCTGTAGGAGCGAATTCAGGTAACTCCCAGGGGGAAGTGCAGTTGCGGGGGGCCGGGGACGATGCAAGATAGAGCGAGCGTGGAGGTGAGCGCCATCCCCGAGGCCGACGGAGCCCGCAGGTCGGTGTCCCTCACGGCCTTCCAGGCGGTGGTCATCTCCGTGACCCTCGGGGGCGCCGCCCTCCTCCTCCCGGAGGTCGCGGGGCTCGGGGTGCCCCGTCTCGTGGAGCTCGTCCCGTGGGTCGTCCTGGTGGCCATCGTGGAGCTGCTGCCGGTGCCCGTGTGGCACGGCCTCCAGGTGAGCCTGGGGTTCCCCCTGCTCATGGTGGTGGCGTTCCTCTATCCCCCCGTGGCGGCGGCCCTGGCGGCGCTGGTGGGCTCCTTCGACCCCCGGGAGTTCCGCCGCGAGGTCGGCCTCCTTCTCGCCCTGTTCAACCGTTGCCAGGTGGCCCTGGCCGTGTTCGCCGCCAGCTCGGTGTTCCATGCCCTGGGGTCACTGGAGCGTTCCTCGACGGTGGTCGTGGCGGGGGCGGCCGTGCTGGCGGCGGCGGCGGACTACCTCGTGAACGTGGCCCTCGTCGGAGTGGGCGCGAGCATCAAGTTCCGGCTGGGCTTCGTCCGGGTCCTGCGGCAGATGCGGATCGGCCGGCTCCCCGAGTTCCTGGTGAGCTACCTCGCCCTGGGGCTTTTGGGCCTCGTCGTCGCCCAGCTCTACCTGAGGGTCGGCTTCTGGTCGGTGCCCGCCTTCGTGCTGCCCCTCCTGTTCGCCAGGCAGATGTTCTTCCGCAGCCGGGCCCTGGAGGAGGCCCACCGGGAGCTGCAGGACCGGGAGGCGGTGCTGCGGGCCCTGTCGAACCGCATGGCCGAGGAGCGACAGGAGGAGCGAGCCGCCATCGCCGCCTACCTGCACGACGACCTCGCCCAGATCCTCTTCCGCCTCTCCCTCCAGGTCGACGTGGCCCGCCGGCACCTGGCCGCCGGGAAGCTCGAGGAGGCGTCCCGGGTCCTGGAGCAGATCAAGGAGACCAGGCAGCAGACCTCCGACCGGATCCGAGCCCTCATCCGCGACCTGCACCGCTCGCCGCTGGGGCCTCGCGGCCTCGCCGAGGCCGTGCAGGGCTTCATCGCCGAGACGGCTCGCGACTCCGGGGTGCGCTTCCACACGGACATCTCCGACGTGGAGCTGCCGCCGCCGATCGCCCTCCTCGTGTACCACATCGCCCGGGAGGGCGTGATGAACGCCCTGAAGCACGCCCGGGCCTCCAACGTGTGGGTGACGGTCGGGGAGGAAGGTGGCGATGCCGTTCAGCTCGTCATCCGCGACGACGGCGTGGGCTTCGACCCCGAGGCGCCATCCCCCGACGGCCACTTCGGCCTGGCCATGATGCGCGAGCGCGCCACCGTGGGTGGCGGGACCTTCGACCTGCGGAGCGCCCCCGGCCGGGGCACGACGATCACGGTTCGGTTCCCGACCGGGCTGCTGCAGGGGGGTGGGGCCGGGAGGGAGCGGTCCCAGGCTGCGGCCGCCCCGGCCGAGGCCGCTGGCGGTGCTTCCCCCGGTACCCCCGAGGCCGCCTCGGAGCGGCCCCCGCGGGAGATCGCCCGCGCATAGCCGCGACCAGGACCCAGGCCCCTCCGCCGAAGACGGCGAAGTCGCCGGGGCTCAGCACCATCCCGAAGGGGGGCGGAATCGGGACCACGTCGGCGAGGACCGTGAGCCGGTCGTCGGCTCCCATCAGGTGGTGCTTGGGGCGGTCGGCCCCCCTCAGGTCCTGCACGGCATCGGGCTTCCCGGCGGCCAGGAGGGCCTCCTCGCTCACGGGCATGCCGCCGTTGGCGGCGATGACGGCGAAGTTCAGGGCCAGGCCGGCGATGATGAGGGGAGCCCCGGGGACCCTGACGTTGGCCGTCGCGAAGACGACCAGGACCACGTAGGAGCCGAGCAGGAGGGCGAGGGCGGAGAGCCGGGCCGGTCGGCCCTCGCCCGACACCGGAGCGACCTGCATGAGCAACCCGAGGATGGCCAGGCCCCACCAGCGCAGGCGGAGGTCCCCGAGCTTGCGGAGGCGTCCTCCCGTGGCGTACGCGACGAGGAGGGCAGCGGCGGCGATGGTGGCGAGCAGCAGCATGGCTCCCAGGTCTGTTCCGTCGGCGGCCTCGGGCCCCGGGGCCACCCATTGTGAGACCGAACCCCGCCCGCGTCCAGCTCGTCGCGACGGCGGAGACGGGCATCCTCCAGCCCCGGCCGACCGGGACGAGGGGAAGCCCTCGGCGGTCAGGGGGCCCCGCGGGGCTCGCTACCGTGGGGACCTGGATGGAGGGCGTGGATCGGTACGTCGCGCCCTGCTCCCTCCGCTGGCGGGCGAAGGGGGCCCGGGCGGGCCAGCCGGACGAAGCCGGCGCCCGCGCGGCATGATGGGCGCGATGCGCCCCGTGGACGGCCTGCTGCTGGACATGGACGGCGTCCTGGCCGTGTCCTGGGACCCCGTGCCGGGGGCCGCGGAGGCGGTGGCCACGCTCCGGAGGCGGGGGCTCCCCTTCAGGTTGGTCACGAACACGAGCAGCGAGAGCCGGGCCGGCATCGCCGCGCGCCTGGCCGCCATCGGCATCCCCGTGGACCCCTCCGAGGTCGTCACGGCGGTGGTGGCGACCGGTGCCTACCTTCGGGCCCACCACCCCGGCGCCCGAGTGTTCGTGCTGTCGGACGAGGAGTCCCTGGGGGACCTGGGGCCGGTGCGGAGGGTGGACCGCGACGCCGATGTCGTGGTCATCGGCGGGGCCGGCACCGCCTTCAGCTACGAGAACGTGAACCGGGCCTTCCAGATGGTCGCCGCCGGCGCTGCCCTGGTGGCCATGCACCGGAGCCTGTACTGGAGGGAGGCGGAGGGGCTCCAGCTAGACGGGGGCGCCTACGTCCGAGCCCTGGAGGAGGCGGCGGGGGTGGAGGCGGTAGTCTGCGGCAAGCCGGCGGCGGGCTTCTTCCTGGCGGCCCTGGAGCAGCTCGGCGTGCCCCCGGAGCGGGCCGCCATGGTCGGCGACGACATCGTGGGCGACGTCCTCGCCGCCCAGGCGGCCGGCCTCACCGGCGTGCTCGTCCGCACGGGGAAGTTCCGCCCGGAGGACCTGCGCCGCGGCTCGCCCGACCACGTCATCGACTCCGTCGCCGACCTCCCTGACCTGCTCGGGGCGTAGGGGTCGCCCGCGACTCCGGCGGCGAGCGGGCCCCGGGGTTCCGACCCCGGCCCCGGCCGTCGTAGGCTGCCGGCATCGGCTCCCAGCGCACCGCCTTCGCCCGGCAGCTCTTCGCCGGCATCGCCCGCGACTACGAGGCCGTGGGCGCCCTGCTCTCCCTCGGCCAGGACGCGCGCTGGCGCCGATTCCTGGTCTCCAGGGTGAACGCCGTCCCGGGCTCCTGGGTGCTGGACGTCGCCACGGGGACCGGGCTGGTGGCCCGGGAGCTGGCCCTGGGCCGGAACGTCCGCGTCGTTGGCCTCGACCAGAGCCCGGCCATGCTGGCCCAGGCCGCCCGGGCGGTGCGAGCGTCGGGCCTGGAGGGCCGGATCGGGCTGGTCCTGGGCCAGGCCGAGCGGCTGCCCTTCCCAGACGGGGTCTTCGACTCGGTGACCTTCACCTACCTCCTGCGGTACGTGGACGACCCCGAGGCCACCGTGGCCGAGCTCGCCCGGGTGCTGCGGCCCGGCGGGGTGCTGGCCGGCCTGGAGTTCCACGTGCCCGAGGCCCGCCTGAGCTACGTCGCGTGGCTCGCCTACACGCGGGGGGTCCTGCCGGCCGTGGGGTGGGTCATCTCGCCGGGCTGGTACCGGGCCGGACGGTTCCTGGGCCCCTCCATCTCCCGGTTCTACCGCCGGTACCCCCTGCCCGAGCAGGTGCGCTGGTGGCAGGCGGCCGGGCTGCGCCACGTGCGGACCCGTCAGCTCAGCCTGGGTGGGGGGATCGTGACCTGGGCCGTGAAGGAGCGGAGCCGTGGCTGAACCCGAGCGGCCGGCCTTCTACGCCCTGGCGCCGGGTGGGTGGCGGGACTACTGGACCCTCCTGCACCCGCCCTACACCCTCTGGCACCTGGCCCACGTGGCCATCGGCGCCGCCACGGCGCCCCGGCTGGATCCCCGGTGGCTGGCCGAGGCGCTCCTGGCCTTCTTCCTGGGCCTGGGGGTCGCCGCCCACGCCCTGGACGAGCTGCGGGGCAGGCCGCTCCGCACCCGGATCCCTGACGCCGTGCTCTGGGCCCTGGCCGGGGCCGGCACCGGCGGGGCCGTCGCCCTGGGGATCCACGGGGCCGTCCTCGTCTCCCCCTGGCTCCTGGTGTTCATCGTGGTGGGGGTGTTCCTCCTCCCCGCCTACAACCTGGAGCTGTTCGGCGGCCGGTTCCACACCGACCTCTGGTTCGGCCTTGCCTGGGGGGCTTTCCCCGTCCTCGCCGGGGCCTTCGTCCAGGCCGGGACCCTCACCGCCCCCGCCCTGGTGGCGGGGACCGCCTGCGCCGTCCTGGCCGGTGCCCAGCGGCGCCTGTCCGCCCCCGTGCGCCGGCTCCGCCGCCGGGTGGCCGAGGTGCGGGGGGAGCTGCGCCTCGCGGACGGGACCGTGGAGGCCCTGGACGCGGCCGCCCTCCGGCGGGCCCCGGAGGGCGCGCTGCGGCTGCTCTCGGTCGCGGTACCGCTGCTGGCGGCGGCCCTGGTGGCCGCCCGCTGGCCCTGACCCGGGGGGCCACCCTAGCTAGACCCAGACGGGGGAGTCCCAGAGGCGGAGCCTCGTCCCCAGCCCCAGCTCGGCGGCCCGCCGGTACACGCGGGCGGCGGCGGCCACGTCCTCGATGGCCAGGCCCACGGGGGAGACGAAGACGCGCTGTTCGGGGGAGGTGCGGCCTGGGTGGCGGCCCGCCACGAGGTCGGGGAGCTCGACCACGTCCTCGCGGCGCACCAGGCCCCGGGCGAGGGCCCGGGCCAGGGGGCGGTTCGCGTGGGCCGTCTCGTGGTCGAACAGGTCGGTCACCACCAGGTCGGCCTCCTGGACGCAACGGAGGTCGGCGTCGAGGGCGCTCACGGACACGAACACCGAGCCCGGTCCCAGCCACGCGGGGGGCACGTAGGGCTCGCGGGCCAGGGTCGCCGCCACCACGACGTCGGCCCCCCGGCACGCCTCCTCGGCCCTCCCCACCGGAACCACCCGGGCGGAGGCGGCCCGCAGGGCCTCGGCCTTCCCGGGCACCACGTCGAAGACCCGGACCTCCTCGAGGGAGGGCAGCACGGACTCCAGGGCGGCGAGCTGGGTCCTGGCGAGCCCCCCGGCGCCGAGGAGGGCGGCCCGGGTGGCGCCGCCCCGGGCCAGGTGGCGCAGGGCGATGCCGGTCACGGCGGCGGTCCGGGCCGCGGACGTCACGGTCCCGTCCATCACGGCCACCGGCAGGCCGGTGTCGCGATCGGTGAGGATCATGAGGCCGATGCCCCGGGGGAGTCCCCGGGACGGGTTGGAGGGGACGCTCGGGATCCACTTGAGGCCCGCGAGCCGGAAGCGCCCGCCGACGTAGGCGGGCATGGCCATGATGCGGCCCTCCACCTCCTCGGCCCCGAGGTCGTGGGACCAGTACATGGCGGACTTCTGGGGGAGGACGGCGTCGCCCTCGGCGTAGAGGCGAAGCGCCTCCTCCACCGCCTCGATGGTGGCGGGGAGGTCAAGCCCTCCGGCGGCAACCACGTCCTCCTGGGACAGGAACAGGAACTCGGCGGCGGTCATCGGCGCCCGAGCCTATCAGGGGTGCCAGGTCGCCCAACGGCCGCTCGGGCCAAGGTCGGCTACCCTGGGATGGATGCGACCCACCACCATCGGGGAGCTCCGCGCCGCCGGCTACCCGGACCGCACTGTGAAGGAGGAGCTGCGGGCCAACCTCCTCGAGCGCCTGGGTCGGGGGCGGCCCCTGTTCCCGGAGATCGTCGGCTTCGACGACTCCGTGCTGCCGGGCCTGGAGCGGGGCATCCTGGCCGGGCACGACATCATCCTGTTGGGCGAGCGGGGGCAGGCCAAGACCCGCCTCATCCGCCACGTCGTGGGCCTCCTGGACGAGGAGGTGCCGGCCGTCGCCGGCTGCGAGGTCAACGATCACCCCTACCGGCCCATCTGCGCCCGGTGCCGGCACCTGGTGGCCGAGGAGGGCGGCGCCGTCCCCGTCGCCTGGATCGGCCGGGACGTGCGGTACGCCGAGAAGCTCGCCACTCCCGACACCTCCGTGGCCGACCTCATCGGCGACGTGGATCCCATCCGCGTGGCGGAGGGCCGCTACCTGGCGGACGAGCTCACCATCCACTACGGGCTGATCCCCCGGACCAACCGGGGCATCGTCGCCATCAACGAGCTGCCCGACCTGCCCGAGCGGATCCAGGTCTCGCTGTTCAACATCCTGGAGGAGCGGGACGTCCAGATCCGGGGGTACCGGGTCCGCCTGCCCCTGGACCTCCTCCTGGTGGCCACCGCGAACCCCGACGACTACACGCACCGGGGGCGGATCGTCTCCCCCCTCAAGGACCGGTTCGGCACGCAGGTCCGCACCCACTACCCGGAGACGCTGGCCGACGAGATCCGGATCATGGAGCAGGAGGCCCGGCCGCCCATCCCGGGCATCCCGGTGCGGGTGCCCGCCTACATGAAGGAGATCCTGGCGGCCCTGACGGCGGAGCTGCGCAGGTCCCCCCACGTGAACCACCGGTCCGGCGTGTCGGTGCGCTACTCCATCGGGAACCTGGAGACGCTGCAGGCGGCGGCCATCCGCCGGGCCGCCCGCACCGGCGAGCCCGAGGCCGTACCGAGGGTCTGCGACCTTCCCGCGGTCCTCGACGCCTCCCTGGGGCGGGTGGAGTTCGACACCATCGAGGAGGGCAGGGAGGAAGAGATCGTCCTGCGGGCCCTGCGCAACGCCGAGCTGGAGGTGTTCCGGCGTCGGCTCTCGGGCTTCGACTTCCAGCCCCTCCTGGCCCGCTTCGACCAGGGCCTCGTCGTGGAGACCTCCGACCTCACGCCCGCCCGGGAGCTGCTCGGGCGCTTCGGCGACCTGCCCGGGCTGGCCAGGCTGCTCGAGCGGCTGGGGGTCGAGGAGGAGAGCCCGGGGGTCGCCGCCTCGGCGGTGGAGTTCGCCCTCGAGGGGCTCCACCTGTCCCGGCGCCTGAACAAGGAGCAAGTGGGCCGGGTGGGCGCCTACCGCTACGGCCCCGTCGAGCCGTAGCCCCCGCCCGTGCCGTCCTCTCAGCTTGGGGGGGAGCCGGCGCCGTCCGGCCCCCACGGTCCGGGGGGACTCGCGCCGCCCGGGCCCTCACCGTAGGGGAGACTCGCGCCCGTCCGGGATGGCGAGCCCGTAGGATTCCGGGCCGATGTCCGAGGTCCACCGGTTCGTCGGCTTCGCGGTGGTCGGCCTCTTCGCGCTGGGCTGGCTCTGGGGGCTGGCGGCGAAGCTCGTGCGGCGGGACCCCGGGGAGTGGTTCTGGCGGTGGCTGGCCGCGGTCCAGGTGGTGACCGGAGGCCAGGCCGTCATCGGCACCGCCCTGTTCGCGTTGGGGCGGCGCCAGCAGCTCCTCCACTACGCCTACGGCCTGTTCCCGCTGCTCGTCCTGGCGATCGCCCACGCCGTCGCGCGGCGCTACCAGGGCGAGCCGTGGGTGCCCTTCGCCTGGGCTGCCTTCTTCTCCTTCGGGCTCACGCTCCGGGCGCTGACCACGGGACTGGGTCTGGGCTGAGCGCGGACGCGTAGGGGCCCGGCTGGTAGGGTGAGGGGGTCGATCGCACCGAGCGCCCGAGGGGCGCGGAAGGGAGTCCCCGTGCTGCAGGTCACCGACGCAGCCGTTTCTGTCTTCAAGGAGTTCCTCGCCTCGACCGAGGGCGGCGCCATCCGGATCGAGCCCGTCCAGGGCCCGGGTGGTGAGACCGGCATCACGTTCACCGCCGTGACCCAGGGCCGCACGGGGGACGCGGGGGCCGAGGCCACCGACCTCGACGTCTTCGTGGCGCCGGAGCTGGCCTCCTCCCTGGACGACGCCATCCTGGACGCCCGGTCCACCGACCGGGGTCCGGAGCTGTTCCTGCGGGCGCAGGCCCGCCGCGCCTAGCCCCGCACGGGCAGCCCGGCAACGCCCAGCCCCGTCGGGAGGCCCGTCCGGTCGTAGGCTGGAGGCATGCGGGCCCGCTACTCGCGGTGGGACGGCAGCCAGGACCCCTTCGCCCCGGACCTCGCCGCCGGTGAGCTCCTTGACGAGCTGTCCGAGGATCTCCTGTCCGGGACCGGCGTCCGGGCGGCCCTGGCCCGCCTGGTCCGCCGGGGGATCCGGGGGCGGTTCAGCGGCCTCGACGCGCTCCGGGCTCGCCTGCGGGAGGCGCGCCGCCTGGAGCAGGAGCGGCTGAACCTCCAGGGGCCCCTGGAGGAGGTCAGGCGCCGCCTCGACGAGGTCCTCGACCGCGAGCGGGCCGCCCTCACCCTCCGGGCCGACGACGACGCCCGGGCCCGGGAGGCCTTCCTTGACGCGCTGCCCCCCGACGTGCCCGGCCGGATCGGCGAGCTGACGGGGTACCGGTTCGTCGACCCCGCGGCCCAGCGGGGCTTCGACGAGCTGCTCGAGTTCCTCCGGCGGCAGGTGCTCGCGGCGTACTTCCGGGGCCTGGCCCAGGGCCTGCGGGACCTCACCGCCGAGGACCTCGCCCGCTTCAAGGACATGCTGGCCGACCTGAACCAGATGGTCGAGGCCCGGGAGCGGGGGGAGGACACGCGGGCGGACTTCGCCCGGTTCATGGACCGCTACGGGGACCTCTTCCCCGACCGCCCCCGGAGCCTGGAGGAGCTCCTGGAGGGGATGGCCCGACGTCTGGCCGCCATGTCCCGTCTGATCGCCTCCCTGTCCCCCGAGCAGCGGGCGGAGCTGCAGGCCCTGGCCGAGCAGGTCCTGGGCGATCTGGACCTGGCCTTCGAGGTGGACCGGCTGTCCGCCAACCTCTCCCGGCTGTTTCCGGACCTCCCCTGGTCGGCCCCGACCCATGCCGGCGGGGAGGAGGCCGTCTCCCTGGCCGCCACCGTGGACGCCCTGGAGCGACTCCACGACTACGAGGACCTGGACCGGGCCCTGTCGGGGGACTACGCGGGCGCCGCCCTGGAGGACGTGGACGAAGACGCCCTCCGCCGGACCCTGGGCGAGGAGGCCGTCCGCGACCTCCGGCGCCTGAAGCAGATCGAGCGGGCCCTGGAGGAGGCGGGCCTTGTGGCTCGCCGGGAGGGACGGCTCGAGGTGACGCCGAAGGGGGCCCGCAAGCTCGGGGAGCGGGCCCTGGTCCGGGTCTTCGAGCAGCTCCGGCGGGACCGGGAGGGGACCCACGAGGCCCGGGACCCGGGCGGCCCGTCGGAGCCGACGGGGGCGACCCGGCCCTGGCGCTTCGGCGACGCCGGGCAGATCGCGGTCCAGCGCACGGTGTTCAACGCCGTCCTCCGGGAGGGGCCCGGACGGGCTCCGCGCATCGCCCCCGACGACTTCGAGCTTCTCGAGGCGGAGCAGCGCACCGAGGCGGCCACGGCCCTCCTCCTCGACCTCTCCTTCTCGATGCCGCTGCGGGGCCACTTCGTCCACGCCAAGCGGATGGCCCTCGCCCTGCATGCCCTCATCGAGGGCCGCTACCCCCACGACACCCTCTACCTCGTCGGGTTCAGCGACTACGCCCGGCGGATGGAGCCCCGGGACCTCACGGCCGCGGGGTGGGAGCGGGTCTACGGGACGAACATGCAGCACGCCTTCCACCTCGCCGGGCGGCTCCTCGCTCAGCACCCCCGGGCCACGAAGCAGGTGATCATGGTGACCGACGGGGAGCCCACGGCGCACCTCGAGGGCGAGGAGGTGTTCTTCGCCTGGCCCCCGGTCCCGGAGACGATCCGGCTCACGCTCGCCGAGGCCATGCGCCTGGCGCGGGCCGGCGTGACGCTGAACGTGTTCATGCTCGAGGACTCCCCGGGCCTCGTCCGCTTCATGGAGCGCCTGGCCCGCCTCACCGCCGGCCGGGTCTTCCTCATGGACGACCGGGAGCTCGGGGCCTTCGTGGTCCGCGACTACGTGGCCCGCCGGTCGCGGTGACCACCCGGCGCGCCCGCGGGGCCGGCCGTGAGGAGCTTGCCGTACGTACGGCTGGAGTTGTATGGTCGGGCAATGCCCAGAAGGAAGACGACGCTGAACCTGGACGCGGACCTCCTCCGGGAGGCCAAGAAGCGGGCCGCCGAACGAGGCAGCACGCTCACCGCCGTGGTGGAGGAGGCCCTGCGCGCCGCGCTCACGGCCCCCGAGCCGGCGCGACCGCACAGGTTCCGGTTCGTGGTGGTGGACGGGGGCGGACCGCCGCTCGTCGACGTGGCCGACCGCGACGCTCTCTACGACCGGATGGAGGGCCGCGGGTGATCGCGGTCGATACCAACGTCCTCGCGTTCGGCCGCCCTGGGATACTTCCGCACGGGCCCGGCGCGGATCGTCGGGGTCGGGCTCCGGGTCCGCGTGAACAGCGACGTTCGGCCGCGGCGGAGGAGGAGGAGGTGGGAGGCACGATGGAGTACGTCCGCACCATGACGCTCGAGGCCCCGTACGAGGAGGCTGTCCCGAGGGTGAAGGAGGCCTTCAAGGCCCAGGGGTTCGGCACCCTCACCGACATCGACGTCCAGGCCACGCTCAGGGAGAAGCTCGGCGTGGACGTCGAGCCCTACGTGATCCTCGGGACCTGCAACCCGAACCTCGCCCACCGGGCCCTGGAGGCGGAGCCGGCGCTCGGCGCGCTCCTACCCTGCAACGTCGTGGTCCGGAGCGAGGCGGGTCGCACGATCGTCCACGCCCTCGACCCGCTCGCGATGGCGGAGGTCACCGGGAACCCGGCCCTCGGGCCGATCGCGGAGGAGGCGGGGCGGCTGGTCCAGGCCGCCCTGGACTCCCTCACCGGTGTCCTTGGCCCTTGAGGGCCCCCGGGGGACGACCTCGCGCGGCCGAGTGGCTCGGCGTTCGCTCGCCGCTTCGGGTTCGAGCGCGATCGGATCATGCGCGACGGGTTCGCGGATGCCGCAGCCGGCCCCGAGAGGCCCGTGAACGGGGAGATCGCGTTCCTGAGGCTGACCTCGGGGTGGGCCGAGGGACAGGCTCCGAGGGCCGACATCTTCGCGGTGGAGGCCGACGGCAGCGGGCTCCGCGCGGTGGTGCGCGGGCTGCGTTACCCGTTGGGGAAGCCGGCCTGGTCCCCCGACGGTCGGAGGATCGCCTTCGTCTCGGACGACGGGCTCGCTGTGGTGAGGGCGGGCGGCGGCCGGCCACGGCTCCTGGTGCCCTGTCATCCCCCTGGGTGTCTGGGGCTGGGAGAGCCTTCGTGGTCGCCCGACGGCCGGTGGCTCGCGTTCTCCGTGCTCGGGCAGGACGACGACCTCTGGGTCCCGGATCGCGTTCACGCGGAGCCTGCCCGAGGAGGGGAGCGACGGGAGCCTGGGAGAGATCTACGTCATCCCCGTGGAAGGAGGGGAGCCGAGGCCCGTGACCCGGGGGCCGCCGGCCGACTGCTGCCCGTCGTGGCAGCCCGCGCCGAGCTGACGCCTGCGTCCCTGGCGGGGCTGTGGGCGCCTTCGATGCCCAGGTGGCGGCGGTCTTGCCTCGAGGACGGCGCGGCCACGATCCTCACGAGGACCGCGACCACGCCCGGTTCCCTGGCCTCGCCGTACGAGGCCTGGCGGGATGCGTGACGCGTCGAGGGCGGAGCCGGTCCTGGCGCCGGGCGGGTGTTCCCGGTTGACGGCCGGCCCCCGGGCCCTTCGTGGAGCCCGACCACGTCGCCCGCCGGCACCTGAGGGAGCCCCCGGTCCGGCCAGGCGCGCGGCCACCGAGGCAGGCGCGGGGCCCACCGGGGCGCGGCCGGCGGGGGGACCTGCGGACCCCTCCGTCGCCTCCCCCGCCGCGCCCGCCCGACGGGCCCAGCTCCGTCGCGGCCCAGCCGAAGGCCAGCAGGGCGACGAGGAGCCCGACGAAGGCGGCG
>CAYVCH010000033.1:0-13977 GCA_964449755.1 uncultured Actinomycetes bacterium | reverse complement strand
ACGAGCTCCTCGCCGACCCCAAGGAGCAGGCCGAGCACGCGATGCTCGTGGACCTCGCCCGCAACGACCTGGGCCGGGTCTGCGCCCCGGGAACGGTGCGCCCCACGGAGCTCATGGTCGTGGAGCGCTTCTCCCAGGTCATGCACATCGTGAGCACCGTCGAGGGCGAGCTGGCCGACGGGCGCCACCCCCTGGACGCCCTGGCCGCCACCTTCCCCGCGGGCACGGTGACCGGCGCCCCCAAACGGCGGGCCATGGAGCTCATCGCCGAGGCCGAGCCCACCGCCCGAGGGCCCTACGCCGGTGCCGTCGGCTACCTCACCTTCGCCGGCGACCTGGACTTCTGCATCACGATCCGCACCGCCCTCGTCGCCGACGGCCGGGTCCACGTGCAAACCGGCGCCGGGGTCGTGGCCGATTCCGACCCCGAGGCCGAGCTGCGGGAGACCAAGGCCAAGGCCGCAGCCCTCCTGCCGGCCGTGGCCGCGGAAGCCCCGGTCCCGGGAGGTGACACCCCTCGATGATCCTCGTCGTCGACCACTACGACTCCTTCGTCTACAACCTCGTCCAGCTCGTGGAGAGCCTGGGCCGGTCGACGGAGGTCGTCCGCTCCGACGCCGAGCCCGCCGCGGCCCTGGTGGCCCGCCGGCCAGACGCCGTGATCCTCTCCCCGGGCCCAGGGAGGCCCGAGGACGCGGGCTGCTTCGTCGAGCTGCTCCGCCTCCTGCCCCCCGAGACGCCGGTCCTCGGCGTCTGCCTCGGGCACCAGGCCCTGGGCGTGGCCCACGGCGGACGGGTGGCCAGGGCCGCCCCGGTCCACGGGAAGACCTCCCTCGTCCACCACGACGGCAAGGGGATCCTCTCGGGGGTGCCGTCCCCCTTCGAGGCCGCCCGCTACCACTCCCTGGTCGTGGCGGCCGAGGACCTGCCGGCGGAGCTCGAGCTCACCGCCTGGACCGAGGACGGCCTGGTCATGGCCGTGCAACACCGGGCGCTGCCCCGGTTCGGCGTGCAGTTCCACCCGGAGTCCGTCCTCACCCCCGAGGGCCCCCGGATCGTGGAGAACTTCCTCGCCTGGGCCCGGAGGAGGTAGTCCAGTACCCGGAATCGGAGACGCCGATCGCGACGGCGTCCCCGGCCTCAAGGTCGGTTCGACCCCAAGCCCGGCTCGGGCTCCGCCTCCGCTGCAGCGGCTCGCTCGGCGGCGATCCGCTCGGCCTCCTCGACCAGGGCCTCCACGAACTTCGACTCGGGGATCTTCGCCTTCACCTCCCCCTTGACGACGAGGAAGCCCTGGCCCTTGCCGGCGGCGATGCCGAGGTCGGCCTCCCGCGCCTCGCCCGGCCCGTTCACCACGCACCCCATCACGGCCACCCGGATGGGGGCCGTGATCCCCCGCCGCTCCAGCTCCTCGTGGACCTGCTTCGTGAGGCCGAGGACGTCCACCTCGGCCCGCCCGCAGGAGGGGCAGGCCACCAGGTCCAGGGTGCGCCGTCGGAGGCCCAGGGACTGCAGGATCCAGGTCCCCACCTTCACCTCCTCCACCGGGTCATCGGTCAGGGAGACCCGGATCGTGTCGCCGATGCCCTCGGCGAGGAGCGTGCCGATGCCGACGGCGCTCTTCACCCCGCCCATGGGCATGGGCCCGGCCTCGGTGACCCCAAGGTGCAAGGGGTAGTCGCACCGCTCGGCGAGCATCCGGTAGGCCCGGATCATCTCCCCGGGGTTCGAGTGCTTGACGGAGATCTTGATGTCGGTGAAGTCCTCGTCCTCGAGCATCCGGGCTTCGGCCAGGGCCGACTCCACCAGGGCCTCGGCCGTGGGCCGCCCGTACTTCGCCAGCAGGGGCTTCTCCAGGGACCCGGCGTTGACGCCGACGCGGATGGGCACGCCGCGGGCCTTCGCCTCCCGGGCGATGAGCCGCACCTTGTCCTGGAACTTGATGGTGCCGGGGTTGATCCGGAGGCCGTGGACGCCGGCCTCCAGGGCGGCCATGGCGTACTTCCACTGGAAGTGGATGTCGGCGATGACGGGCACGGTGGCGTGCTCGGCGACCTCCCGCAGGGCCTCGGCGTCCTCCCAGTGGGGCACGGCCACCCGCACGAGCTCGCAGCCCGCGGCCACCAGGGCCGCCATCTGCTGGAGGGTGGCGTTGACGTCGGCCGTCCGGGTGGTGGTCATGGACTGGACGCGGACGGGAGCGTCACCGCCCACCTCCACCCAGCCGACCCGGATCTTCCTCGACTTTCGGCGCTCGACCATGGGCCCAGTCTAGGGCAACCCCTACACGCCGAAGACGTGGAACACGACCCGCCGCTCCTTCGGCTCGTCCATCTCGAGGAGGATGAGGCGCTGCCAGCGGCCCAGCCTGGGCTCCCCCGACACCACCGGGATCGCGTGGGAGGAGGCGGAAAGGAGCATGGCCTTCACGTGGGCGTGGCCGTTCTTCCGCTCCTCCCCCTCCTCCAGGTTCTGGGTCCGCCGGGCGAGGTCATCGTGGGCGTAGTAGACGTCCTCGGGCACCAGGGCCCGGAGCCGGGCCCGGAAGTCCTCCAGGGCCCCCTCCTCCCACTCGTTCAGGAGGAGGGCGCAGGTGGTGTGGGGGCAGTAGGCGATGACCGCCCCCTCCGTCACCCCCGAGTCCTTCACCGCCCGCTCCAGCTCCTCCGTGAGGTCCACGCAGGCGTAGCGCTCCGGCAGCGACACCTCCACCGTCGTCGTGCTCGATCTCACCGGACCCTCCCGTCTCGTCGGGCCGGCCGGGCCTCCGCCCGTCCGGGAGCCCGTCTCATCCCGCACCCGTCACCCTCCCCCCCGTCCGGGCCGCGGCGGACCGACCCGCCCCCGCGGCGGCCGGAAGCTCGAAGGTGAACACGCTCCCCCGCCCCGGCTCGCTCTCGGCCCAGATCCGGCCGCCGTGGGCCTCCACCACCGAGCGGCAGATGGCCAACCCGATCCCGGTGCCGCCGTCGCCCCGGGCCCGAGCCGCGTCGGCCCGGTAGAAGCGCTCGAAGAGGCGGGGCAGGTGCTCGGGGGGGATGCCCACACCGGTGTCCTCCACGCGCACCCGCACGGTGGTGCCGGCGGCCTGGGCGGAGACCGTGACCCGCCCCCCTGGCGGGGTGAACCGGACGGCGTTGTCGAGGAGGTTGAACAGGACCTGGTGGATGCGCTCCCGGTCGGCCAGGGCCGGCGGCAGGTCCTGGGGGACGCGGTTCTCCACCGACACCCGCCCGCGGGCCCGGGCCACCTCGATCTCCGAGAGCACGTCCTCCACGACGGCCGTCAGGTGAAGCTCGTGCAGGTCCAGGGGCACGTCCCCCGACTCCAGGCGCGAGAGGTCCAGGAGCTGCTCCACGAGGCGGGAGAGCCGCTCCGACTGGGCCAGCATGACCTGGAGGGTGTCGGGGTCGGGCCGCTCCACGCCGTCCAGCAGGTTCTCCAGGTGGGCTCGGAGGGCCGAGATGGGGGTCTTCAGCTCGTGGGAGACGTTCGCCACCAGCTCCCGCCGCTGCTGCTCCACCCCGGCCAGCTCCGCGGTCATCCGGTTGAAGGCCCGCGCCAGCTGCCCCACCTCGTCCCGGGAGGCCGTGTCCACCCGCTGCCCGTAGTCCCCGGAGGCCATCTTCCTGGCCGCCGCGGCCATGTCCCGCAGGGGCTGGGTCATCCCCCGTGCCAGCCACCGGGCCATGCCGAGGGCGATGGCTGCGGCGATGGCCCCGGCTGCCCCCAGCTGCCACCAGAAGTCGCGGAGGAACCGGACGCTGGCGGGGAGGGCCCCGGCCACTCCGGACGACGGGGCCCGGCGGAGCGCGTAGACCGTGTCGCCCCCCGGAGCCGGGACGGCGGCGTACTCGACCCCGTCGGCGGTCCCCACGTGGATCCGCCCGTCGGCGAAGGCCGGCGGCGGGGGAAGGGCCGGTCCGTCCCAGGTGAGGCGCCCGTCCCGGAGCCGCGCCACGCTCACCCCCTCAGGCAGGTCGGCGGCGCGGACCCCGGCCGCGGCCCGGTCCGCCACGCGCAGCAGCTCGACGAGGTCGGCGTCGCGGGAGGCCCCCCGCAGGGCGAACCCGAGGAGCAGGTAGACGAGGACCAGGGTCATGGCCACCGCGAAGACGATGGTCGAGCCGAGCTTGGCCCGGATCGTGGGCAGCCGCTCCAGCGGCCTCATCCCTCCTCCCGGAAGGCGTAGCCGACCCCGTGCACGGTGCGGATGAAGCGGGGCTCGGCGCCGTCCTCGCCGAGCTTGCGCCGGATCCGCGCGACGTGGGAATCCACGACCCGCCCGCCGGCGTAGTCGCGGTAGCCCCAGACCCGGTCCATGAGCTGCTCCCGGGTGAACACGATGCCCGGCTCCCGGGCCAGGGCCAGGAGGATCTCGAACTCCAGGGGCGTGAGCTGGACCTCCCGCTCCCCCACCGTCACCCGGCGTCGCGCCGGGTCGACGACGAGGGGGCCGCGCACCACCGGCTCGGCGGAGGGCAGTGCCCGGATCCGGTCCACGCGTCGGAGGACCGCCCGCACCCGGGCCACCAGCTCGCGCAGGCTGAAGGGCTTCGTGAGGTAGTCGTCGGCCCCGACGGCGAGGCCGGCCACCCGGTCCGCCTCCTCGGTGCGGGCCGTCAGCATGAGCACCGGCGTCCAGGCGTCCCGCTGGATCTCCTTGCAGACCTCCAGGCCGTCCATCCCGGGCAGCATGAGGTCGAGGACCACGAGGTCCGGGCGGGCCTCGGCGTGGAGCCGAACGGCCTCCGGCCCGTCGTGGGCCACCACCACCCGGAACCCCTCGCTCTCCAGGCGGGCGCGGACGGCCTCGGCGATGGCCTCCTCGTCGTCCACGACCAGCACGGTCCGCGCCGCCACGGCCCCCATCGTAGCGGGGGCCCCGCCCCGGGGCCCCCGGGAGTTCTGTGGAGAACTTGTGGCGGGCTACGGCAGCAGGCTCACGGGCTTCACGATGTCGAGGTAGAGGACGGACAGCCCCAGGAGGACGAAGAAGGCCGCCACCGCCGCCGAGATGGGCGCCACCTTGCGGGCGTCGACGCGGCGGCCCCGCACCCGCTCGACGGCCAGGATGGCCAGGTGGCCGCCGTCGAAGGGGGGGACCGGCAGCAGGTTGAGGAGGCCGATGAACACGTTCACCGCCCCGAACACGTAGAGCACGTCGCCGCCGCCGATCTGGCCCACCGCCCGGCCCACCCCGATGGGGCTCACCGGGTCGGTGACCCGGCGGGGGGCGTTCGTGAGGAGCACCTCGAAGACCCGGCCGATCCCCTGGGGCCCCAGCAGGCGCCCGATGGCCTCCACGGTGAGGACGGCGTTCCGGGCCACCAGGCCGGCTCCCTCCAGGACCGCGCCGGCCGGCCCGGGCCGGTCCCGGGCTGGGGAGAGCAACACGCCGATGCGGGCGATCCGCTCCCCGTCCACCTCGTCCAGGACGGGCGTCACGGTGACCGTGAGCACCTTTCCCGCCCGCTCGACCCGCAGCTCGATGGGGCGGCCCACGTGGCTCCGCGTGTAGCGGAGCAGCTCGTCGTCGGTGGGGTCCTCGACGGGGCCCACGCCGACGATGACGTCGCCCGGCCGCAGCCCCGCGAGGAACGCGGGGGAGTCCTGCCCGTCGAGGCGCCGCTCGACGCCCTCGACCACCGGGATCCGTGGGGCCCCCACGGTGCCCAGCCACACGGCGAAGAAGGCGAAGGCCACCACGAGGTGGGTGGACGGGCCGGCGGCGATGACCAGGGCCCGCTGCCACCGGGGCTTCGCCCCGTAGCTCCGGGGGAGGTCCTCGGCGGGCACGGGCTCGAAGGGGTTCATGCCCGCGATCCTCACGTACCCGCCGGCGGGGAGGAGCTTCAGCCCGTACTCGGTCTCGCCTCGCCGGAAGGACCAGAGGCGGGGCCCGAAGCCGACGAAGAACTCCTCGACCTTGAAGCCGAAGCCCTTGGCCACGCCGAAGTGGGCGCCCTCGTGGACGAGGATGGCCAGGACCAGGACGGCGAAGAACGCCGCCTGGGCCAGGGCGCCGTTCACGGCGGCTCAGCGCCCTTCGATGATCTCCGCCGCTCGACGCCGGGCCCAGGCGTCGGCCCGCTCGATGGTGACGACGGAGACCACCGTCGAGGGGGGCTCGTGCTCGTCCACCACCGCCTGGACCACCTCGACGATCCGGGTGAGGGGGATCTTCCCTTCCAGGAAGGCCATGACCGCCACCTCGTTGGCGGCGTTCATGACGGCGGGGAAGGTGAGCCCCAGCTCCCCCACCCGGTAGCAGAGGTCCACCGCCGGGAAGGCCTCGCGGTCCACGGGCTCGAAGGTGAGCCTCCGGTCCAGGATGGGGACGGGCTCGATGCCCGTGGGCAGCCGCTCGGGCCAGGCCAGGGCCATCTGGATGGGCAGGCGCATGTCGGGCATGGCGAGCTGGGCCAGCATCGTGCCGTCCCGGAACTCGGCCAGGGCGTGGACCAGCCCCTCGGGGTGGATCACCACGTGGATCTGGGCGTAGGAGAGGTCGAAGAGGTAGTGGGCCTCGATGACCTCGAGTCCCTTGTTCATGAGGGTGGCCGAGTCGATGGTGATCTTCGGCCCCATCTGCCAGATGGGGTGGGCCAGCGCCTCCTTCACCGAGGCCTTGGCCAGCTCGCCCCTGGTCCAGCCCCGGAAGGGGCCACCCGATCCCGTGAGGATCACCCGCTTCAGGTCCTCCCGGCGCTCGCCCCGGAGGAGCTGGGCCAGGGCGGCGTGCTCGGAGTCGACCGGCACCAGCCGCTCCGGCTCCCCCTTGATGAGGTCCTTCACCAGCTCGCCCCCGACCACCAGGCTCTCCTTGTTCGCCAGGGCCAGGGTCTTCCCGCTCTGAAGGGCCGCCAGGGTGGGGGCCAGGCCCGCCGACCCCACCAGGGCGTTCAGCACCAGGTCGGCCTCGACCTCCCGGGCCAGCGTCTCGGCGGCCTCGGGGCCCACCAGGATCTCCACCTGCCGCAGGCCCTTGAGCCGCTCCCGCAGGTCGGCGGCGGCGTGCTCGTCAGCGATGGCCACGTGGGGCGGCAGGAACTCACGGACCTGCCCCACCAGCAGCCCGTGGTTGGTCCCCGCCGAGAGCCCGACGACCTTGAACCGGTCCGGGTTGCGGCGGACCACCTCCAGGGCCTGGGTCCCGATGGAGCCCGTCGAGCCGAGGATGATCAGGGTCCGCATGCCACGTAGGTTACCCCCGAGCGCCCACATCCTGCGGAGGCCGCCCGGATTCCCTGCTCGGGCCGGCGGCCCGGCGCGGCTGCTCAGGCGAGGATGAGGCGGAAGTAGACCAGGGCCGCCGGCGCCACGAAGAGCACGGAGTCGATCCGGTCCAGGACGCCCCCGTGGCCGGGGAGGAGGCTGCCCATGTCCTTCACGCCCAGGTCCCGCTTGAGGAGGGACTCGGCCAGATCTCCCAGGGGGGCGAAGACGGCCACCACGGCCGCCAGGCCCACTGCGTGCACGACCGACGCCAGGGTCTCCACGGTCGACGTGACCACGCCCACCGAGACCGCCACCACCACCAGGGTCGCCCCGATGGCTCCCTCCCAGGACTTGCGAGGGCTCACGGTGGGGGCGAGGGGCCGGGAGCCCCAGAAGTACCCGACCAGGAAGGCCGCGGTGTCGTAGACGAACGTGAGCCCCAGCACGGCCAGGAGGAGGGCCCGGCCGTCGGGGGGGGTGGGCAGGGCCAGCGTGGTGAGGGCGTACCCGGCCAGCAGCGCCACGTACACGACGGGCAGCAGCGTGGCGGCCACCCCCGGGAGCACGTCCTGCCGCCGCGCGGCCGGTGTGGCCATGTACCACAGGAACGTGGCGGCGGTCCCCAGGGCGAGCATGGCGAGCATGGCTGCCTCGCCCTTGGCATACGCGGCGGCCAGGACGAGGGCCCCCGTGACGAGCCCGACGGCCGTCGCCGGGTTCCTGTGGCGGCGGTGCATGGCCCCGTAGAGCTCGCCCTGGGCCACCAGGACCAGCACGCCGGCCACCACCGCGAAGGCCAGCTTGGACAGGGCCAGGCTGCCAATGGCCACCGCCGCCAGGACGAGGCCGGTGAGGAAGGCGGCGGGCACGTCCCTGGGACCGGGCCGCGCCTCGGGGACGGCCTCCACCTCCACGGCCGTCGGCTCCTGCCAGCTCGGGCCCCGCAACGTCTCGGCCCCCCCCACCCGCACCGCCGTGGGCGGCGCGGTCAGGTCAGCCAGCAGCTCCTCCGTCGGTGCCTCCCCGCCCTCGGCCTCGACCGGCCCCGCCCCCCCGGCCTCCACCCTGATGGACTCGGCGAAGTGCTCGGCGGCCGCCTCCAGCGCCTCCGCCGACGGTGGCTCCTCCTCGGGAGGCTCCGGGGGCCCTGCCTCTCCGGGGGGCTCCTCGGCTCGCAGCTCCTCGGGGGGCACCTCCTCGGGAGGCTCCGCCTCCTCGGCTCGCAGCTCCTCGGGGGGCTCCGCCCCAGGCTCTCCACCTGCGGGCGCCACCCCGGCGGCCACCCCCCCTGGCGACGGTCGGTCCGGGGCCGGCGCGGGCTCGGCGGTCTCCCCACCCTCGGCCCGCTCCCGCCACACCTCGTCGGGTTCGGGCGGCTCCGGCCATTCCACGTCACGGATGGGGGCGAAGAACTTGTCCAGGTCCTCGAAGAGGTCCTCCCGGTCCCGCCCCTCGCGCTCGGTCACGCGATCTCCTTGAGCTCCTCTTCCTTCTGGCGCTGGATCCCGTCGACCTCCGCCACGTACTGGTCGGTCACCTTCTGGAGCTCCTTCTCGGCCCGCCTGAGCTCATCTTCGGAGATCACCCCGTCCCGCTCAAGTCGCTCCAGGCCGTCCTTGTGGTGCCGGCGGACGTTGCGCACGGCCACCCGGGCCTCCTCGCCCCGCTGGTGCACCAGCCTGACCAGCTCTCGGCGCCGCTCCTCCGTGAGGGGCGGGAACGCGAGGCGGATGACGACCCCGTCGTTGGAGGGCGTGATGCCGAGGTCGCTGGCCATGATGGCCCGCTCGATGGCGGCGATGGCGTTCCGGTCGAAGGGCTGGACCACGAGCAGCCGCGGCTCGGGCACCGAGAAGGAGGCGAGCTGGTTGAGGGGCACCTGCGCGCCGTAGTACTCGACGTTGATCCGCGCGAGCAGGGCCGGCGACGCCCGCCCCGTGCGGATGGCGGCCAGCTCCTCCCTGAGCACCGACACGGCCTTGGCCATCTTGTCGGCCGCGTCGGCCAGGAGCTCCTCCACGGTCTCGAAGCTCACCTCACCCCCCGTGGACCAGGGTCCCGATGCGCTCTCCCGACAGGGCCCGGCGGATGTTGCCCTCCTTGCGGAAGTCGAAGACGATGATGGGCAGCTTGTTCTCCATGCAGAGCGAGATGGCCGTTGCGTCCATGACCTGGTAGCCGTGGCGAAGCACCTCCAGGTACTCGACCTGCTCGAACCGCCGCGCCGTGGGATCCAGCAGGGGGTCGGCCGTGTAGACCCCGTCCACCTTGGTGCCCTTCAGGATCGCCTCGGCCCTGATCTCCAGGGCCCGCTGGGCGGCGGTGGTGTCGGTCGAGAAGTAGGGGGCGCCGATGCCGGCGGCGAAGATCACCACCCGGCCCTTCTCCAGGTGCCGGATGGCCCGGAGGGGGATGTAGGGCTCGGCCACCTGGGCCATGTGGATGGCCGTCTGGACCCGGGTGGCGACGTGGAGCTTCTCCAGGGCATCCTGCAGGGCCAGGGCGTTCATGACGGTGGCGAGCATGCCCATGTAGTCGGCCCGGGCGCGGTCGATGCCCGGCGCGTCCCGGCCCCGGAAGATGTTGCCGCCGCCGACCACCACGGCCACCTGGACCCCGAGGTCCACGGCGTCCCGGAGCTCCCGGGCCAGGAGGGCGGCCGACTCCGTGGAGACGCCGAAGTCGCGGTCGGGGGGGGCGAAGGCATCGCCGGACAGCTTGAGCAGCACCCGCTGGTAGATGGGGCGCGACCCCTCCGCGCCGCCTCCGTCGGTCATCGGCCACCCATCCCTTCGTCCCGCCCGGCCAGCGTGTCCGCCCGGGCGCCACGGGTCTCTCTCCCCGGACCCCGCGCCCTCAGCCCTCCGCCTCCTCGCCAAGCTTGTACCGGACGAAGCGCCGCACCGCAACCTTCTCCCCGACCCTGGCGGAGACCTCGTCCAGGAGCTCGGCCACGGTCCTCGTGTCGTCCTTCACGAAGGGCTGGTCCAGGAGCACGTGGTCCCGGAAGAAGGCCTCCAGCTTGCCCTCCACGATCCGGCGCAGGACGCGGTCGGGCTTCCCCTGTCCCCGGGCCTGGGCCTCGTAGATGCGGCGCTCGGCCTCCAGGACCTCCGCGGGGACGTCATCCCGGGACACGTAGGTGGGCGCCAGGCTGGCCACGTGGAGCGCGACGTCCCGGGCGAGCTGGCGGAGCTCCGGGGTGGCCGCCACGAAGTCGGTCTCACAGTTCAGCTCCACCAGCGCCCCCACGGTCCGGTTGAAGTGGACGTAGGCCTCGATGAGCCCCTGGTCCGCCGGGCGCCCGGCCCGCTTCCTCGCCGAGGCCAGCCCCCGCTGGCGGAGGATCTCGGTGGCCCTGCCGACGTCGCCCCCGGCCTCCTCCAGGGCCCGCTTGCAGTCCATCATCCCGGCCCCGGTGGCCTGTCGGAGGGCCTTGACCTGGTCGGCGGTGACGCGGGGGGTCACGTCGGCTCCCCGGCCGGCGTCCCGGACCCGAGGTCCTCGACCCCCCCGACCGCCGGAGCGTCCGCCCCCACCGCCGCCTCCTCGGCCGGCACTGGCTCGGGCTCGATCTCGGCTCCCTCGGCGCGCGCCACCGGCCGTCGGCCCTCCCGCCGGCCCTCGATGACGGCGTCGGCGATCACCCGCGTGATGAGGGACACGGCCCGGATCGCGTCGTCGTTGCCGGGGATGACGTAGTCCACCTCGTCCGGGTCGCAGTTCGTGTCCACGATGGCCACGACGGGAATCCCGAGCTTCCTCGCCTCCGTGACCGCGATGTGCTCCTTCTTCGTGTCGACCACGAAGATGGCGTCGGGCAGACGCTCCAGGTCCTGGATGCCCCCCAGGTTGCGCTCGAGCTTCTCCTTCTCGTGGCGGAGGCGGAGCACCTCCTTCTTGGGGAGGAACTGGAAGGCCCCCGTCCGCTCCATCTCGCGCAGCTCCCGGAGGCGGAGCAGCCGGCGGGAGATGGTCTGGAAGTTCGTGAGCATCCCGCCCAGCCAGCGGGTGTTCACGAAGGGCATCCCCGCCCGGGTGGCGTGCTCGGCAACGCTCTCCTGCGCCTGCTTCTTGGTTCCCACGAACAGGACGACCCCGCCCCGGGCGGCCAGGTCCCGGACGAAGGCGTGGGCCTCCTCCAACCCGGCCAGGGTGCGCTCCAGGTCGATGATGTAGATGCCGGACCGCTCCCCGTAGAGGTACCGACGCATCTTCGGGTTCCAGCGGCGGGTCTGGTGCCCGAAGTGGACGCCGGCCTCGAGGAGCTCCCGCCTGGTGACGACGGGCACCGCCTCCTCCTTCCGGTTTCCTCCTCCGCCCGGTTCCTCCCGTCCCCGACCCTGGCGGGACCCCGGTGACGGTCCCCGAGCGTGTGTTCTCGGCGCCTGGGCGCCGGCAGGCGAGTCTACCAGCGAGGGCCGGGGCGAGGGGCGCTTCTGGCCGCGGGCGTCTTCAGCGCCGTCCGGCAGTCGTGGGGATCTCGTCCTCCACCGCCATCCACCGGTAGGCGAAGGCGGCCATGAAGGCCACGTGGGACAGGTTGGCCAGCAGCACGTAGACCCACGTGGCGAGGCCGGGGTTCACCGTGATCCGGCTGCCGCCGGGGGCCAGGGCCACCATCAGGGGCAGGGACAGGAAGATGTACAGCATGGACAGGGTGAGCTGCCCCCCACCGGGGATCCTGGCCGCGCGGACGGCGCGGCGGAGGGCCTCGGTCGGGCCCCGGGCCTCCCGGACGGCGGCCACCGGCACGTAGGCGAGGAAGTACAGGACCGCCACCAGCACCAGGATGGATCCGAGGAAGGAGAAGCCCGGGCCCAGCGCGGGCAGCACCACGCTGCTCGCGAACATCGCGGCGAAGCCCAGGGCGTGGGCGGCCAGGACGGCGGGAAGGGCGCGGATCCCCCGCCGGAGGGCGTCCGCGCCCACCCCGCCGCCCTCCAGGGACTCCACGATGGCCGCGGTGAGGAGGGCCGTCACCAGGGCCCGGACGACGAGGAACGGGATGGACGCCGGCAGCCCCGCCGGGAAGCCGTAGAGGCTCACCGCGTTCAGGGAGTCGAAGTAGGTCGAGACCGGCGGGATGGCGAGGAAGGCCACCATGCGCCCGGGAGGTCCCTGGAGGCCCAGGGCCACCAGGCCCAGCCACATGGCGAGGACCAGCCCCACCGAGGCTCCGAAGAGGACCGGGGAGGCCGCCACGGTGACGAACCCCCGCCCGAGGGACGTCGCGATGCCGGGCATGGGCGAGGGCCCGACGGGCACCCGGAACAGCGAGGCGAGCAACCCGCGCCGCTCGCGAGGAGCCCCGTCGCCCCGAGCGTCACTCCGGCGGCCCGAGGGCAAGACCTGCCTGCGCCGAGCCCTTCGCCGGGTCACGACCCCCCCTCCCTGCGGCCGAAGTCCGGCGAGCCCATCCGGCGGGCCAGGAGCCGGGCCGGGACGTGGACGACCGCCACCACCACCAACAGGGCCAGCGCGTAGCCCCCCAGGATCCGGGCCGGGTCGGGCCTGGTCGGGGACGCTATCCGGACCAGCGAGCCCTCGGGGTCGTGCTCGAGGGCCAGCAGGCCGCCGCCCCGCCCGCCCACGACGGCCACGATCAGGTCCGGGGCCACCGCCATCGCTCCCAGGGGACCGGCGGCCACCTCGCCCTGCCAGACCAGGTCGCCGGTGGCCGCGTCCAGGGCCGCCAGACGCCCGTCGTGGAGGGAGACCAGCACCCGGCCCTCCACCACCACCGGAGAGCCACGCACGACGGCCCCGTCCAGCGCGTGGTCCCACTGGCGGGTCCCAGAGGCGCCGTCCAGCCGGTAGACCTGGGCGGAGACGTCGACGGCGAAGACACCGCCCCCGGCCACGGCGGGCCCGCCGGCCGGGGCGAAGATGGCGTTGGCCCGGCTGCCCCACCGCTCGCGGCCGTCCTCCGGGTCCAGGGCCCGGAGGACCCGGTCCGAGAAGCCCACGTAGACCCCGCCGTCGCCGGCCACCGGGCCCGAGGCCACCGGCGGCGCCGAGGCGGGGGCGTACTCGAAGAGCCGCGCGCCGCCCTCCTCCTCCAGGGCCAGGAGGGACGTGGGCCCGCGCCCCCGGCGTTCCACCAGCGCGTAGAGGCGCCCGCCCCGTACGGCCAGGGGCGAGTCCAGGAAGCCCGAGGTCTCCTGCCTCCACACCACCTGACCCGTGGCCAGGTCGATGGCGTAGACCGTTCCCCCGCCGTCGCCCACGAAGGCCCGTCCCCCCTCCACCGTCACCCCCGTCCGACTGCTCGCCTCCAGCCCGACGGGGGCCGGCCACACCGGCTCCCGGGTGAGCAGGTCCACGGCCCGCACCCGAGCGGTCTTCCCGTCGGAACCCTCGGTGAACACCAGGACCTCCCGGCCGCCCACCACGGCCACCGCCGCCGGAGCCGACGGCCCGGCGGCCCGCAGGAGGGTCCAGGCCTCCCGGCCCGCGGCGAGCTGGACGGCGTGGACGGCGTCGCGGCCGACGGCGATGGCCAGGTCCCCCGCGATGATGGGGGCCGAGAGGCCCTGGCCGCCCGCGGGTGGCACCGGGAGGAACCAGGACTGCCGGTAGGGAGGCACCGGGCCGTCAACGGCGGCCCCGGTGTGCGCCGGGTCGCCCTGGAACTGCTCCCACCCGTCCACCGGGGTCCCTTGCCCCGCGGCCGAGCCGCCGGCCAGGCCGAGGACGGCGGCCACGAGGCAGGCCACCAGCCCGGCCCGGGCAGGCGCCGCATGCCGCGCCGGG
>CAYVCH010000032.1:9801-14029 GCA_964449755.1 uncultured Actinomycetes bacterium | reverse complement strand
CTCGCCCGGGGACAGGTACGGGTAGCGGGCCAGGGCGCCGGCCAGGTGCAGGGGGGCCGGCAGCCCGCTCCGCCGCAGCCAGGCCCGCCGCCCCCCGGGGGCAAGGACCGGGATGGCCAGCCGCTCCTGCACCCGCACCCCGCCGGCGGCGCCGATGCGCTGCAGGAACCCCCGGTACGCCCGGAAGCACCGCAGGAAGACGTGCTGGCCGTTGTCCACCCACAGGCCGTCCCGGCGGAAGGAGAAGGTGAGCCCGCCCAGGCGCGGCCGGGCCTCCAGGAGCGTGACCCGGACCCCGCCGTCGGCCAGGGACAGGGCGGCGGCGAGGCCGGCCAGGCCGCCGCCCACCACCACCACCCGGGGCGGCCCCGCGGTCACGCCCCCACCCCCGCCAGGCTCCGGGCGGCCACCCAGGCCTTCTCCCAGGGGGCGAGGGAGAGGCGTCGGCTGAGCACCTCCCCGGGCCTCCGCTCGATGCGCCGGAGGAGGCGCCGGTAGATCCCGGTCATGGCCGCCACGCAGGCCGCGCTCCGGCGGTCGAGAAGGGGCAGGAGGCGAAGCCCCCGGTCGAACCACTCCCGGGCCCGGGCGGCCTCGAACCGGAGCAGGGCCTCCACCGCCGCCGGCGGCGCCTCCAGGGGGTCGGGGTCGCAGCCGAAGGCCGCCAGGTCGCGGGCGGGCAGGTAGACCCGGCCCAGGGCCCGGTCTTCCCGGACGTCCCGCAGGATGTTCGTGAGCTGCATCGCCACGCCGAGGTCGTCGCCGCGGGAGGCCGCCAGGGCCGGGTCGGCAGCCCCGAAGACCCCCACCGAGAGCCGTCCGATGGAGCCCGCCACCCGTCGGCAGTAGACGACCAGCTCGTCGAAGGTCCCGTACGTGGTGCCCCGGACGTCCATCTCCACCCCGTCCACCAGGTCGCCGAAGGCCTCCAGGGGGATGGGGAACCGCCGGGCGGCGTCGGCGAGGGCCAGGAGGACGGGGTCTTCCGCCACGTCCTCCGGGCCGCCCCGGGCCGCCCCGGCCAGTCGGGCCAGGTCGGCCCGGACCGCCGCGAGCCGGGCGAGCTTCCCTTCGGGGGTCCCCGGCTCGTCCCCGACGTCGTCGACGCGGCGGGCCAGGGCGTAGACGGCGCAGAGGGCGAGGTGCTTCGGCCCCGGCAGGAGGCGGATGCCGTAGTAGAAGTTGGCCGCCCGGGTCCGGGTGACCCGCTGGCAGTGCCGGTAGGCGGCGGCCACGTCCACGGGTCTCACCTCCCCGGGCCGGGGGCCACGAGGGTCCGCACGAGCGTCCACAGCCGCCGGACCCGGCCCGGGCGCGGGCGGCGGGTGAGGACGTCGTACCCGGCCCCCTCGATGGCCTCCAGGGCCGCGAGCCCTCCGGCCACGAAGGCCGCCACCGCGAGGCCCGCCCGGCCGCCCAGGTCCCGGGCGAGGGGCGCCCCCCGGCGGAGCAGCTCCCGGGCCCTGGACACCTCCAGGGCCATGAGGCGCCGGAAGCCGGGGGTGGGGCGACCCGCCTCCAGGTCCCGTCGGTCCACCCCGAAGCGGGCCAGGTCGCTGGCGGGCAGGTAGACCCGGCCTCGGGCCAGGTCCTCGGCCACGTCCTGCCAGTGCTCGGTGAGCTGCAGGCCGGTACAGATCGCGTCGGAGCGCTGCATCCGCTCCGGGGTGGCGGCGTGCAGCACGTGGAGGACGAGGTGCCCCACGGGATTGGCCGACAGCTCGCAGTAGCCGAGGAGGTCCTGGAAGGTGGCGTAGCCCCGCACCACCTGGTCCTGGCGGTTGGCCTCGATGAGGCGGCGGAAGGGCTCGGCCGGGATGCCGTGGGCGGCCACGGTCTCGGCCAGGCGGCGAGTGAGGGGGTGGGTGGGCTCCCCGCCGTAGACGCGGTCCAGCTCCCCCTCGATCCAGTCCAGCAGGCGGAGGCGGTCACCGGGGGCCTCGTCGCCGACGTCGTCCACCAGGCGGGCGAAGCCGTACACGGCGAGGAGGTCCCGGCGCACGGAGGCCGGGAGGATCCGCGAGGCTACGGGGAAGTTCTCCCCCGCCGCCTTGGCCAGGACGGCCTCGGCGCGCGGCAGGGCGGGGGCGGTCATCCCTCCCCCACGGTCTGGATCAGCACCCGCCGGTCCCGGCCCCGGTCCAGCTCCACCAGGAAGATCCGCTGCCAGCGCCCGAGGAGGAGACGCCCGTCGGCCACGGGCACCGTCTGGGAGGCCACACCGAGCAGGGACTGGCGCACGTGGGCCCAGCCGTTCGGCGTGTCGTGGGGGTCGTCCTCCAGGTTCTCGGTGCGCACCGAGAGGTCGTCGTGGCGGTAGCCCCGGTCCACCGGCACGAGCCCCTCGAGGAACTCCCGGAAGTCGGCCAGGAACCCGGCCTCCCGCTCGTTGATGAGGACGGCACAGGTCGTGTGGGGGGCGTAGACGAGGGCCATCCCGTTGCGGACGCCGGCCCGCTCGACCACCTGCTGCACGTCGTCGGTGATGTCCACGAACTCCCCGCGCTCGGTGGTCCGGAAGCTGTGGTTCTCGAGGGACCACACGACGCCGGAGGCCTTCCCCGCGCGCCCTCGGGACCGCCGCCCCCACCGCCAAAGGCGAGCAAGTGACGTGTCCGACCGTCCAGTCATGTTCGTTGCAGGCTTACAGAGTGCCGCGCCCGGCGCACGCCTGTCAAGCCACCGCCAGGTGCGGGGTGTGCCTTGGTGGCCGCGGCCTACGCTGACGGGACCGCCGTCCGCTCGGGGGACGGCCCCGTCTGCGGTGAAGGTCTACGTCTCCTCCGTCCCGGGCTCGGACGGTCGAGTGCTGAACCCGACCCGCCAGGCCTCATCGGAGTGGCCGTCCATTTCCAGGCGCCACTCGTAGCGGCCGCCCGGCGGGAGGGGCACCGATTCCAGGTTCAGGGCCAAGACGTCATCGAGCGGAGTGCCGGGCCGGAGGCCCGGGGGCCTTCCGACCTCGAACTTGGCCTTGAACTCGATGGGCTTCGCCCCTTCCCCCGTGGGCACCATCACCGCGCTCCCGTCCGCATCCACCAGCGCCAGCCGCAGGTCGTGCACCCGATTGGCCCAGTACGCGCCGGAGATTCCACACCGGGAGGCAAGGGGCACGTGGCGTCGCCTCGGTGTCCAGACCGGGAGCACGCCCACCCGTCACCTGGCCCGCGGTGGCCCGCCGGTTCCAGGGCCAGGGGATGCGCTCGTGGAGCCGGGACGGGCCGACCACCTCCTCGCTGGAGGCGCGGCCGGGGCACGCCGGCCTTCGACGCCGGGTCCCGGGCGACCTCAGCGGCGGCGGAGCCCCGGCAGGAGGACCAGGGCCCCCAGCCCGGCCAGGGCGCCGGCGAAGGCGAAGCCGGGGCCGGGGCCGACCAGGGTCCACAGGAGCCCCACGACGACGCTGGAGAGGAGGTCGCCCACCCCGTCCACCAGCCCCAGGAGCCCGAACCCCCGGCCCCGGACCTCGGGCGGGAGCAGCTCCGAGGCGTGGCTGCCCTGGGCCGTCTCCACCATCCCGGTGGAGATCCCGACCAGGACGAACAGGGTCCCCAGGGAGGCCAGGCCCCCTGCGGCGGGGAAGGCGAAGCAGGCCACGGCGAAGAGGGCGACGCCGAGGACGAGGACGAGCCGGCGGGAGGTGAGGTCGGCCAGCAACCCGGCGGGGAAGGCGGCGACGGCGTTGGCCGCGTTGTGGGCCGCATAGAGGAGCACGGCCAGGGCCGCCGCCCGGACCGTGGGAAGGCCCCGCCCGGCCAGCACCGTGGTGGCGTGCAGGACGAGGAGGGTGGCGGAGAAGTTTCCGAGCCCGTACAGGCCCACCCCGGCCACCAGGGACCGGAAGGGCCCGGGGGTGGCCACCAGGTCGCGGGTGCGGGGCGCCGCCGACGGGAGCGCCCGGCGCCCCCGCCCTTCCTCGGCCAGCAGGAGCAGGGCCAGAGCTGCCGCCAGGGCCGGAAGCAGGGAGAGGGCGAAGAGCCACCGGTACCCCACGGCCCCGAGGAGGGCCGCCGCCAGGAGGGGCCCGGCGATGGCCCCCAGGGCGTCCCCCGCCCGCTCCACCCCGAAGGCCCGCCCCAGGTGGCTGGCGGGGACGGCCTCCGCCAGGAGCGCGTCTCGGGCGGGCGTCCGGGCCCCCCGGGCGGCCCAGGCCGCGGCCCGGGCCACCGTGGAGGCCGCGCCCGCGGCCGCTGCGGTCTGGCCTGACGCTGGAGGCGGAGCAGGACCG
>CAYVCH010000032.1:0-9791 GCA_964449755.1 uncultured Actinomycetes bacterium | reverse complement strand
GGAAGGGCCAGGAGCCCGCCAGGGCGAAGGAGGCGTTGGCCACCCCCTTCAGCGCGTTGCCGGCCGCCGCCAGCCCCCGCCGGCCCACTCCCGGGCGGTCGGCCAGGGCGCCGCCGGCCAGCTTCGAGGCGGACAGGGCGGCGTCGGCCACCCCCTCGATCACCCCCAGGGCCACCGCCGGCGCGCCCAGGCTCGCCAGGAACCCCGGCAGGGCGGCGGTCACCATCTCGTGGCCGCTGTCGGAGAGGAGGCTCGACAGGCCGACCCCGAGGACGGTCCGATTCCCCAGGACCGGAGCCGCGAGCCGGGGGCGGGCCACGCTTACGGCTCGGAGACCACCGAGGGGGCGGCCCCCACGGCCGGGGCCGGGCGGGCCGGCGAGGCCATGGCCCGCCGCAGGAGCACCGCCAGGGCTCCCTGGAGGAGGCGGACTCCCCTCTCCCGGGGATCGTCGGGGGAGACCCGGTAGCCGACCCGCTCGACGAGCCCCCCGAAGACCCGGCGCGCCACGGCCTGGCTGCGAGGCCGGCCCTGGACGGCCCAGGCGAAGAGGTCGAGGAAGATCCGGAGGAAGGGCTCGATGGCGTTGGCCAGGGCCGCCGCCGCCGCCCCCTCGTCCCCGCCGGCGGCGGCATCCGCAGCGAAGGCCTCCGCCGCCCGGGCCGCGGCCGCCTCGGCGGTGGCCACGAAGAGGTCCTCCTTGGACCGGTAGTGGTGGTAGAAGGAGCCCTTCGCGATCCGGGCCAGCCGGCAGAGGTCCTCCACGTTCACCTCGGCGTAGCCGTGGCGGCCGAAGGCCTCCACCCCGGCGTCCAGGAGGCGCAGGCCCGCGGGCCGGCGGCCACTGCGGATCGTCCGCAGGTCCACCAGGCGGTCCCACATCTCCGGCCGGAAGGCCTCGGCCTCCTCCAGGGCGAGGAGCTCCGGGAGGAGCCGGCGGATGACCGGAAGGGCCAGGCCGCGACGCCCCCGGAGGAGCCGGACCAGGCGCAGCGCTCGGACGTGCCGCTCGTCGTAGAGGAAGCGGTTCCTGGAGGCCCGTTTTGCCGGGGGAAGCAGCCCGAGCCGTCGGTAGTGGTGGACGCTGGCCGCCGGCACCCCGCTCCGACGGACCAGCTCGGAGATGGGGAAGCGCTCGCCCGGGATCACTTGACCATTTCCGTCGCTTCGTCCGTACAATCGCCGGGTACAGCTTAGGGCCCGGGCAGGTGGGAGGCGAGGTGGGCGACGTCCGCGTGGTGACCGACACCAGCGCGTGTCTGCCCGCCGACGTGGCGGGCCGACCCGACCTCCGGGTCGTGCCGGTCACCATCCACCTGCCCCGGGGCGACGTCCGCGGGGACAGCTCCGAGGCCGCCCGCCTCGTCTACGAGAGCCTTGCCCGGGGGGAGGAGGTGAAGTCGAGCGCCCCCTCAGCCCTGGAGTACCTCGCCGCCATCGAGGAGCCCGGCGCCGACGAGGTCCTCGTCATCGTCCCTGCCCCGGAGTTCACCGTCATGCACCGCAACGCCCGCCTTGCCGCCGGCCTCGCCCGGCGGCCGGTGCAGGTGGTGGACTCCCGCACGGCCGCCGCGGCCCAGGGGCTCGTGGTCACCGCCGCGCTGGAGGCCATCGAGGCCGGCGCCGACCTCGCCCAGGCCGCCCTGGTCGCCGAGGCGGCGAGCCGCCGGGCCCACCTCGTGGCGGCCCTGGAGGAGCTCCGGTTCATCCGCCGCAGCGGCCGGGTGCCGGCCCCCGCCCTCGAGCTCGCCGACCGGCTGGGGATCCGCCCCGTCTTCCGCCTCCGGGACGGGGCCGTGGAGCGCCTCGGCGTCCCCCGGAGCGAGGAGGCGGCCCTCCGGCGGATCGTCCGGGAGGCGACCCGAGCGGGCCTCGCCCGGGCCCACCGGTCCGCCGCCTTCCACGCCGCCTGCCCCGAGCGGGCCGAGCGCCTCCGGACCCTCCTCGGCGGCAGCGACTACGTCGTCGAGTTCAGCCCGGCCATGGGCATCCACACCGGGCCCGGGGTGGTGGGGGTGGCCTGGCTGGCCGGGGACGGGTAGCCCGGAGCGGACAGGGCGCCACCGCTGGCATCCTCATCTATCCGTGCGGGTGGTGGCCGACGCTTCCCTCCGGGACCACGAGGAGGTCCTCCGGGCGCGCTACGCCGGGGACCCCCTCTTCGTCCACCCCGAGGTGGGGTTCCTCCGCCGGGTCCTCTCCGGCCGGTCGGCCTTCCCCGGCCCCGCCCGGGCCTTCGCCGTCCGGGACGCCGGCCGGGTCGTCGCCTTCGCCGCCGCCTTCCTCGACCCCCGCCTGCGAGACGGGTCGGGCCGGCCCGTGGGGTCCGTCGGATTCCTCGAGGCCCTCGAGGCCGCCGCCGCCGTCCGTGCCCTCGACGCCGCCTGCGAGTGGCTCGCCGGGCACGGCGCCGCGGAGGTCCGGGCCCCCCTGAACGGCAACCCCCTCTTCGGCCTCGGCCTCCGGGAGGACGCCTTCGACCGCCCGCCCCTGCTCGGGTGCTCCCACCACCCTCCCGAGGCCGCCGGCCACCTGGAGGCGGCCGGGTTCCGACGCCGTGGGTCCCTCCACAGCTACGAGGTGGACCTCGGCGCGCGCCCCTGGGCCCGGCTGCCCCCGGGCCCTCCCGGGGTCTCCTTCCGGCCCGCCTCGCGCCGGCGCTTCCGGCAGGAGCTCGCCCTCCTGGCCAACCTGTACAACCGGGCCTTCGCGGGCGTCCCGTCGGCGGCGCCGGTGTCGGCCCGGGAGGTGGCGGAGACCCTGGCCGGAGCCCGCCTGCTCCTGCCCCCGGGCACCTTCCTCTTCGCCGAGGCCGCCAGGCGGGCCGTGGGCTTCGCCCTGGCCCTCCCCGACCTCTTCGAGGCCGCCGCCCCCTTGCGCCGGCGGCCGACCTCGCCGGCCGGGCTCGCCCGCCTTGCCCTGGCCCGCCGGCGGGCCCGCACGGCCGTCCTCCTCCTCATCGGCGTCGTCCCCGGCGAGCAGGGCCGGGGGGTGGGCACGGCCCTCCTCGCCCGGGTCTGCCGGGCCGCCAGCGCCCGGGGCTTCACCCGCCTCGAGTACGGCCTCGTGGACGAGGGGAACTCCGCCTCCCGGGCCACCGTGGCCCGCCTGGGCGGCGGCCCCTGCCGGACCTTCGGCCTGTACGCCCGGGCCGTCGGCTGACGCGACAGGGTACGATGCCTCCGGTGGGAGGACCCCGCGACCCCCACGTCCTGGCCATCGACCTCGGGACCTCAGCGGTCAAGGTCGCCCTCGTCTCCACTGGGGGCGCCGTCGCCGACGGGGAACGGGAGCCCCTGCAGGTGCGTCTCCTCCCCCAGGGCGGCGCCGAGCAGTCGCCGGAGGCCTGGTGGAGGGCCATCGTCCGGGCTGCCGGCCGCCTCCTGGACCGTCGGGCCGCCGCTCCGGACGACGTGGTCGCGGTGAACGCGAGCGTCCAGTGGTCCGGGACGGTGGCGGTGGGCCGGTCCGGGGAGCCCCTCGCCGACGCCATCATCTGGATGGACTCCCGGGGCGCCCCCCACGTCCGGCGGATCACCGGCGGGCCCGTCCGCATCCAGGGCTACGGCGTCGGCAAGCTCATCACCTGGGTCCGCCTCACCGGCGGGGCCCCCACCCACTCCGGCAAGGACTCCCTGGCCCACGTCCTGTGGCTGAGGCACGAGCGGCCCGAGGTGTACCGGGAGGCCTTCAAGCTCCTCGAGCCCAAGGACTACCTGAACCTGCGCCTCACCGGCCGGGCCGCCGCCACCTTCGACTCCATCACCCTCCACTGGGTCACCGACAACCGGAACCTGTCCCGCGTCGACTACCACCCGACGCTCCTGCGGCTGGCGGGCCTGGACCGGGAGAAGCTGCCCGACCTGGTCCCTCCGGCCTCGGTCCTCGGCCCCCTCCGCCCGGAGGTCGCCGACGAGCTCGGCCTCCCCCGAGGGGTCCCGGTGGCCTCCGGCATGCCCGACCTCCTGGCCGCCGCCGTGGGCTCGGGGGCCGTCCGCGACTTCGAGGCCCACCTCACCGTCGGGAGCTCCTCCTGGCTCGTCTGCCACGTGCCCTGGAAGCGGACGGACCTGTTCCACAACATGGCCGCCCTCCCCTCGGGCATCCCCGGCCGCTACCTCCTCACCAACGAGCAGGAGTCGGCCGGCGCCTGCCTCGCCTGGCTCCGGGACCGGGTCCTGTTCCCGGAAGGGCCCCGGCCCGACTTCGCCTGGCTGGACCGCGAGGCCGAGGGAGCACCCGCCGGCGCCGGCGGCGTCATCTTCACCCCCTGGCTGAACGGCGAGCGCACCCCCGTGGACGACCGCACCGTCCGCGGCTCCTTCTTCAACCACTCCCTGGAGACCACCCGAGCCCACCTCGTCCGGGCCGTCCTCGAAGGGGTGGCCCTCAACGCCCGCTGGCTGCTCCGGACGGTGGAGCGGTTCCTCCGCCGGCCCGTGGGCGAGGTGGCGGTGGTGGGCGGCGGAGCCCGCTCGGACCTGTGGTGCCAGATCCTCGCCGACGTCCTCGGCCGGCGGGTCCGCCGGGTGGCCGACCCCGACTTCGGGGGGGCCCGGGGCGCCGCCCTCCAGGCCGCCCTGGCCCTCGGCGAGCTCACCGTCGAGGAGATCCCGGATCGGGTCCCGGTCGAGCGGACCTTCGAGCCCGACCCCGCCAACGGCGCCGTCTACGACGACCTCTTCCGGGAGTTCGTCGGACTGTACCGGCGGAACCGCCGGGCCCACGCCCGGCTGAACGGGGGCCGCTGACGTGGCCCGGTGGCGGCGGGCGGCTGGCGCGCTGGCCCGGGCCCTGGAGGGCCGGGCCCGGTCCCTCCCGCCGGTCCGGACCCGCCTGGAGGCCGAGTACGAGCGCCTCCTCGCGGCGCTGGAGCCCGGCCTGAAGCCCTACCGCGACCTGGGGCCCCGGTTCACCCGGCTGCCCCCCGAGGGGCTCCCGCGGGAGGAGGTCCTCCGGGCCATGGCCGACCTGGCCGCCCGGGAGGAGGCCCGCTGGCGGGAGGGGCTGGTCTCGGGGGCCGTCTACCACGGCGACCCGCAGCACGTGGACTTCCTCGCCCGCGCCTACGCCATCGCCTCCCAGGCCAACCCCCTCCACGCTGACCTGTGGCCGAGCGTGACCAAGTACGAGGCCGAGGTGGTGGCGATGACCGCCGAGCTCCTCGGGGGCGGAGGGGAGGTCTGCGGCACCATCACCTCGGGCGGCACCGAGAGCATCGTCCTGGCGGTGAAGGCCTACCGGGACCGGGCCCTGGCCGAGGGGCGCACCCGATCCCCCGAGATCGTCGTCCCCACCACCGCCCACGCCGCCTTCGACAAGGCCGGGGAGTGGCTCCGGGTGCGGGTGGTGCGGGTCCCGGTGGGGCCGGACCTGCGGGCCGACGTCGCCGCCACGGAGCGCGCGGTCACCCGGGACACGGTGCTGCTGGCCGGCTCCGCCCCCTCCTTCCCCCACGGCGTCGTCGATCCCATCGAGGAGCTGGCCGAGCTGGCCAGTCGGCGGGGGATCGGCTTCCACACCGACGCCTGCCTCGGGGGCTTCCTCCTTCCCTTCGCCCGCCGCCTGGGCCACCCCGTCCCCCCCTTCGCCTTCGAGGTCCCCGGGGTCACCTCCGTTTCGGCCGACACCCACAAGTACGGCTACGCGCCCAAGGGCACCTCGGTCCTGCTGTACCGGGACCCCGAGCTCCGGCGCCACCAGTACTTCGTGGCCGTCGACTGGCCCGGCGGCCTCTACGCCTCGCCCACGCTGGCCGGCAGCCGCGCGGGGGGCCTGGTCGCCGCCTGCTGGGCCGCGATGGTGGCCACGGGCGAGGGGGGCTACCTGGAGGCCACCCGGCGGATCCTGAAGACGGCGGCGACCATCCGCCGGGGGGTCGATGGCATCCGGGGCCTCCGCCTCCTCGGCGAGTCCCTCTTCGTGGTCGCCTTCACCGCCGAGGGCCTCGACGTCTACCGGGTCATGGACGCCATGGCCCGGCGGGGCTGGAACCTGAACGGGCTCCAGCGCCCCCCCGCCGTCCACCTCTGCGTCACCCTCCGCCACACCCGCCCGGGGGTGGCCGAGCGGTTCCTGGGGGACCTCCGGGACGCCGTGGAGGAGGTCCGCGGCGGTCGCGGGGACGAGGGCGGACTGGCCCCCGTGTACGGCCTCGCCGCCCGGATCCCCTTCCGGGGGGTCGTCGCGGAGCTGCTCCGGCGCTACCTGGATCTCCTGTCCCGGCCCTAGCCGCACCCAGAGGGCCGCAGCCGTCGCCGAGCCGGTCCCCTCTGGCGCCGGGAGGGGCCCCGGGGCTAAGATCGCCGGGTGGGCCGGGCGGGCTCCGGCCACCGGGCGAGGCGCGCATGGGGCGGGTCGGGATCATCGTGAACCCGGCGGCCGCCCACGACGTGCGGCGCCTGACCTCTCTGGCCCGCACCGTCGACGTCCACGAGCGGGTGAACACCGTGGCCCGGCTCCTCGGGGGACTGGCCGCCCGGGAGGGGACGGTGGTGCACTACATGCCGGAGCCGACCCGGGTCGTGGCGCGGGCGGCCCAGGCCCTCGCCGCGGTCTCCCGCGAGGCGGCGGCGGCCCTGCGGCTCGAGCCCCTGGAGTTACCCGAGGCCCGGGATGCCGCGGGGACGACGGCGGCGGCGGCGGCCATGGCCCGGGCCGGCGTGGCCTGCGTGGTCACCGTCGGAGGGGACGGCACGAACCGGGCGGTGGCGGTGGGCTGGCCGGAGGCGGTGCTGCTGCCCCTCCCGGGAGGCACGAACAACGCCCTGCCCCTGCCCATCGAGCCCACCGCCGCCGGCCGGGCCGCCGCACTGTTCGCGGCAGCCCCGCGCCGGATGGACGGCCACCTCCGGCGGCTCGGCCGGCTGGAGACGGCAGCATCGGGCGGCCCCACCACCGTGGCCCTGGTGGACGTGGCCTTCATCGCCGGGGCATGGGTGGGGGCCCGGGCAATCTCGGAGCCGGACCTCCTCCGCCAGGCGGTGGTGGCCAGGGCCGACCCGGCCGCCACCGGTCTGGCCGGCGTGGCGGGGGCCCTCGACGGTGGGGCGTCCCGGGCCGTCCACATCCGGTTCGGCCGCCCGGGCCGGGTCCTCCGGGTCCCCCTGGGGCCGGGGGTCCCCGTGCCCGTGCGCGTCCGGGGCTTCGAGGCCCTCGCTCCCGGCCAGCCCGTGGTCCTCGGCCCGGGACCCGGGGTCCTCGCCCTCGACGGCGAACGGGAGATCGTCCTCGGCCCCGGCGAGGTGGCCCGGGTTCGCCTGTCCCCCGGTGGCCCGTTCCTCCTGGACGCCCGCGGGGTCCTCGAAGCGGCCGTCGGGGAGACGCCCGCCGGGAGCTGGGGAAGGCCAAGGAAGGAGGTGGTGCCCCGAGGACGAGCCGTGAGGGGCAGGGTTCCGGCGGCGAGAAAGGAGTGACATGCCACCGAACGAAGTCCTCAAGGAGATGCACCGGCAGATGGTCCGGATCCGCCTGTTCGAGGAGACCATGCAGCAGGTCTACCTGGAGGGCAAGACGCCGGCCTTCGACATCGCCGCGGGGCCCGTGCCGGGGGAGATGCACCTGGCTGCGGGACAGGAGCCGGTGGCCGTCGGGGTCTGCGCCCACCTGCGCCCCTCGGACGCGGTGACCGCCACCCACCGGCCCCACCACGTGGCCCTGGCCCACGGCATGGACATGAGGGCCATGGCCGCCGAGATCTTCGGGAAGGAGACGGGCCTCGGCCGCGGCAAGGGCGGCCACATGCACCTGTTCGACCCCGACACGAACTTCGGCTGCAGCGGGATCATCGCCGAGGGGATGCCCACCGCCGTCGGCCACGCCCTCGCCTTCTCCAAGCTCGGGAGGGACGACATCGCCGTGTCCTTCTTCGGGGAGGGGGCGGCCAACCAGGGCGCCTTCCACGAGTCGCTGAACCTCGCGGCCCTCTGGACGCTCCCGGTGGTCTTCGTGTGCGAGGACAACGCCTGGGCCATCAGCGTGCCCAAGGAGAAGTCGACGGCCATCCCGAACAACAGCGACCGGGCGGGCGCCTACGGCATCCCCGGGGTCCTGATCCCCGACAACGACCCCGTCGCCATCTACGAGGCCGCGGGGGAGGCCGTGGACCGGGCCCGGCGGGGCGGCGGGCCCACCCTCATCGAGGTGAAGACCGACCGCCTCTTCGGCCACTTCGAGGGGGACCCCCAGGTCTACCGATCGAAGGAGGAGCTCGACCAGCTGAAGGAGCGGGACGCCCTGCGACGCTTCGAGCGCCAGCTCGTCGACACAGGGGTCCTCGCCGAGGACGAGGCCCGGCGGGTCTGGGAGGAGGCCCGGGCGGAGGTGGACGAGGCCATCGCCTACGCCCGGGAGAGCCCGTACCCGGCCCCGGAGAGCGCCCTCGAGCACGTGTTCGCCTGAGGGAAGGAGGCGGTTGCCATGGCGACGGAGACGCAGCGCCTGCTCACCACGGCGAAGGCCATCTCGGAGGCCATCGCCCAGGAGATGGAACGGGACCCCACGGTCTTCGTCATGGGGGAGGACGTGGGGGTCTACGGCGGCATCTTCGGGGCCACCGAGGGCCTCCTGGCGAAGTTCGGGCCGGAGCGGGTCATGGACACGCCGATCTCGGAGACCGGGTTCATCGGGGCCGCCGTCGGGGCCGCCCTGTCGGGCATGCGCCCCATCGTGGAGCTCATGTTCGTGGACTTCTTCGGCGTGTGCATGGACCAGATCTACAACCACATGGCGAAGATCCACTACCTCTCCGGAGGCAGGCTCAGGGTGCCGGTGGTCCTCACCACCGCCACCGGCGGCGGGTACAGCGACGGCGCCCAGCACTCGCAGACCCTCCACGGGACCTTCGCCCACCTGCCGGGCCTCAAGGTGGTCCTGCCGTCCACCCCCCACGACGCGAAGGGGCTCATGATCTCGGCCATCCGCGACGACAACCCGGTGCTGTACATGTTCCACAAGGGCCTCATGGGCCTGGGGTGGATGACCCCGAACCCCCGGGCCACGGGCCCGGTTCCCGAGGAGCCCTACACGGTCCCCCTCGGCGTGGCCGACGTGAAGCGGGAGGGCACCGACGTCACGATCGTCGCGGTGTCCCTCACGGTCCACCGGGCCCTCGACGCGGCGGAGCTGCTCGCCGCCGACGGCATCGACGCCGAGGTCGTCGACCTGCGTTGCCTGGTGCCCCTGGACCGGGAGGCCATCCTGCGGTCGGTCAGGAAGACCCGCCGTCTCCTGGTGGTGGACGAGGACTACCAGAGCTTCGGGATGTCGGGCGAGGTCATCACCACCGCCGTGGAGGGCGCCTTCGACTACCTCGACGCGCCGCCCGCGCGGCTCGCCTACCCCGACGTGCCGATCCCCTACAGTCGGCCTCTGGAGCAGTTCTGCCTCCCCAACGCCGAGAAGATCACCCAGGCGGCGAGGAGGCTGCTGGGGAAGTAGGCGCCGGCGGACCGGGCGGGAGACCCGGGGGGGCGGCCGGTGCACGAGGTCCGCATGCCCCGGCTGTCGGAGGAGGCCGAGGAGGGCGTCCTCGTCACCTGGTTCGTGCGCCCGGGGGCCGAGGTCCGCGAGGGGGACCTCCTGGCCGAGGTACAGGTCCAGAAGGTGAGCGCCGAGGTCCTGTCCCCCGCCAGCGGGACCGTGGTCGAGCTGCGGGTGGCGCCCGGGGAGGTCGTGGCCCAGGGGGCGGTCATCGCCGTGGTGGAGGAGGCCGCCGTTGGTCCCCCCACCGCCGCGCCGGCGGCCCCCGCGCCGGCCGCCCCCGCCACGGCCCCCGCGCCGCCGCCGGTCCT
>CAYVCH010000031.1:10712-14493 GCA_964449755.1 uncultured Actinomycetes bacterium | reverse complement strand
CCTTCGACCAATCCACGTATACACGGAGCGACGGGCCGTTCCATATAGTCTGAGGACCGAGCCAAGGATATCGGCCAGCCACTGGGGCTGGAAGGCCAGCGGGTGCTGCTGGACGAACGGGGGCAGGCCGAGCCCCAGAAGGAAGGCCACGCCCACGATCACCAGGTTGCGCTGGGAGCGGAGGTCGGCCCGGGAGAGGACCTGGATCCCCAGGGCGCCGATGATCCCGAAGAGGGCGACGTAGGCCCCGCCGATCACCGGCGAGGGGATGGTCGCCACCAGCGTCCCGAACTTGCGGATCAAGCTCATGACGATCAGGATTACCGCGCCGGCGCCCACCACGTAGCGCGACGCCACTCCCGTGATGGCGACCAGCCCGATGTTCTCCGTGTAGCTGGTCGTCCCCACGCCCCCGAAGAGCCCGCTGATCATGCACCCGACCCCCTCGGAGCCGATCCCCTGGCTGATGGTCCGCGGCTCGGGGTCCCGCAGCCCGGCGGAGTAGGAGATGCTGTGGTAGTCGCCGATGGACTCGATCATGGAGGCGAAGTAGGCGGCCAGGATCACGACGAAGAAGCCGAGGTTGAACTCGAGGCCGTAGCGGAAGGGCTGGGGCCAGAGCCACCACGGCGCCGCCGCGACCGGGGCGAGGTCCACGTATGATGCGCTCCCCCTGGCGAACACACCGGCCGCCGAGAGGAGCAGGGCCACCAGGTAGGCCGCCACCACCGCCAGGAGGACGGAGACCACCTGGAGCCGGCGGCCCAACCCGACGGAGAAGAGGAGGACGCCGACCACCACCAGCCCCGAGAGCCACCAGTTCCCCGCCGCGTTGTTCACCGCGACCGGCGCCAGGCTGAACCCGATGAGCATGATAACCGGCCCGATCACCACCGGTGTGATCACCCGGCGGACGGCGCCCGCCAGCCTGAGGTACCCGACCAGCGCCTCCACCGCGGCGCCGGCGATCAGGGCCCCGCCGATGGCCGCCATGGTGGGCTCCACGCCGGCCGCCTTGCGGGCCGCGATGATGGTGGCGACGGGCGGGATGAAGGAGAAGCTGGACCCCTGGACGATGGGAAGCCCGCTCCCGAGGGGGGAGATCTGGAGGAGCGTGGCGACCCCCATGCAGAAGTAGACCGACGCCACGAAGACCCCGAGCTGGAGGGTGTCCATCCCCATCTGGGGGGCGAAGATCAGCGGGACGAGGGTCGTGGCGCCGAAGAGGGTCAGGACGTGCTGGAAGCCCCCGAGGAGGGTGAAGGCCCACGGGGGCCTGTCGTTCACCCCGTAGACGATCCGCCGCGAGACTGCGGGAACGGCCATCGACTCCGCGTCAGGACTCACGGTGCCCTCCCTTCCCCCCACGCCGAGGGGCTACGGGCCGGGAGCGGCCCGCGCCCGGCCCGCCGAGATGAGCTCCAGGATCCGCCCCGGGCTGAGGGGCATCTCCCGCACCCGCACCCCGAAGGGCGCGAGGGCGTCGTCCACTGCCTCGGCCACCAGCGCGGGGACTGGGATCGCGCCCGCCTCCCCGACCCCCTTGACCCCCAGCGGGTTCAACGGCGAGGGGGTCTCGGTGTGGACGATCTCGATCGCCGGGATCTCCATGGCGGTCGGCATGAGGAAGTCCATGAAGGTCGTGGTCAGGGGCTGGCCCGCCGCGTCATAGACGATCCGCTCGTAGAGCGCCCCGCCGATCCCCTGGGCGACGCCGCCGCGGATCTGCCCCTCCACCACGGTCGGGTTCACCAGGACGCCGCAGTCGTGGTGGACGACGTACCGGAGGAACCGGACCTGGCCCGTCTCGATGTCCACCTCCACGATGGCGGCGTGGCAGCCGTAGGCGAAGGTCGCCTGGGGCGGGGCGTAGTAGCCGTAGGCCTCGAGCCCCGGCTCCTCGCCGGGCGCCAGCACCGGCCCCTCCCGAGGCTTGACCAGGCGCAGGGCCGCCTCGGCTGTGGCTTCGCCGTAGGCGTAGCGGATGGGGTTCGCCACGGTCGCAAGCGCCCCGAGGGTCAGCTCGGCGCCCGGCACCCCCTTGACCCGGACGCGCCCGCCGGCCAGCTCCAGATCGCCCGGGGCCGCCTCCAGCAGCTCCGCGGCCAGGCGCAGGGCCTTGGCCCGGACCTTGGCCGCGGCGACAGCGATGGCGTTGCCGCTCGTCACCAGGGCGCGGCTCGCGAAGGTCCCCGCCCCCCAGTTGAAACGGGCCGTATCGCCGGTGATGACCGTCACGTCGGCCGGGTCGCACCCCAGGGTCTCGGCCGCGATCTGGGCGAAGGTCGTGGCGTGCCCCTGCCCCTGGGTCGTGAGCCCGGTGGCGACCAGGACCTTGCCGCTGGGCTCGACGCGCACGTGAGCCCCCTCGTAGGGGCCGATCCCCGTCCCCTCCACGTAGCAGGCCGTCCCGAGCCCGAGATAGCGGCCCTGGGCTCGGGCCGCGGCCTGCCGAGCGCGGAAATCGGCCGCGCCGATCCGCTCCAGAGCCAGCTCGAGCCCCGCCGGGTAGTCGCCGCTGTCGTAGCGGGTCGGCGCGCCGTCCTGGAAGGTCAGGCCCACGTCCCAGGGGAGCTCCCCGGGCTGGATGAGGTTCCGCCGGCGCACCTCGGCGGGCTCGAGGCCAAGCTCCCGGGCGATCAGGCCGATGACCCGTTCCATGACGAAGGCCCCCTGCGGCCGGCCGGCCCCGCGGTAGGGGGTCACGATGGCGGTGTTGGTGTAGACGACGTCGAAGCCGACCTCGTAGTGAGCGAGCCGGTAGGGACCGGGGAGCTGGGTCGAGGTGATGAGCGGCACGACGATCCCGTACGGGGTGTAGGCGCCCGCGTCGTGGACGAAGCGGTCGCGCAGGGCGAGGATCCGCCCGCCGGCGTCGGTGGCCACCTCGACGTCGTGGAGCTGGCCCCGCTCCTGGCTCGCGGCCTGGAGGTGCTCGCACCGGTCCTCGATCCACTTCACCGGGCGGCCAAGGCGCATGGCGGCGTAGGGGACCAGGATCTCCTCCGGGTAGAAGAGCATGATCTTCGTCCCGAATCCCCCGCCGACGTCAGGCGCGACGACCTCGACCTTGAACTCCGGCAGCCCGAAAATCCGCGCCAGGCCGTTCTTGATGGGGAGCGGGGCCTGGGTGGAGTCCCAGACCCGCAGGGTCTCCGTCCGCGGATCGTAGACGGCCACCACCCCGCGGCCCTCCAGCGGGCAGCCGCAGCTCCGCTCGATCCAGAGCCGCTCCCGGAAAACGCGGGGGGCCCGCGCGAAGGCGGCTTCGGGGTCGCCCACGCGCTGGAGGAGGCGGGCCGCGCGGTTCTCCGGGACATCGGCGTGGACCAGGGGCGCGCCGGCCGCGGTCGCCGTGCTCAGGTCGGGGACCGCAGGGAGCGGGTCGTACTCGACCTGGATCAGCTCGGCGGCGTCCTCCGCGAGGGCGCGGCTCTCGGCCACGACGAAGGCGACGGGCTCGCCGACGTAACGGACCTCCTCCGCGGCCAGGGGGAGCGGGGTGCGGGGGTGCGTGAGGGCGGGGTGCGGGATCAGGAGCGGGGTGGGGCGGTTCGCCGCGCCCACGTCCCGGGCGGCGAGGACGAGGTGGACCCCGGGGAGGGCGCGGGCGGGGGCGGTGTCGATGGCGCGGAGCCGCGCGTGAGCGTGGGGGCTCCGGAGCACCGCCGCGTGGAGCGCCCCCGGGGGGTGGAGGTCGTCCACGAAGCAGCCGCGCCCGCGCAGGAGCCGAGGGTCCTCGTTCCTCGCGATCCTGGCCCCGAGGGCCCGAGTCGTCATG
>CAYVCH010000031.1:0-10702 GCA_964449755.1 uncultured Actinomycetes bacterium | reverse complement strand
CCTCGGAGGGGGGCTGACGCCCCCCTTCCGAACCTCCCCCCGAGGTGCGCGGGCAAAGCCCGCGCTCGGAGCCGACCATCCCATCCGCGCGGCTAAGGTCGAGAGCGTGAGCGCACAGCCTCAATCGGACAGGCTCCTCAGGTGATCATCCCACCTCAATGCGGGGCATCCGGATTCCGCCGGGGAGCATGACACTCGTCAGCCCACACGGGCGAGGACGGCGACGACCCCGCCCCCCGGGGGGCCCTGGTGCTCGGCGCCCGCGGAGATGTAGCACATCGGATCGCCGGTGACCGAGGCGACGACGGCGTTGACCACCGCCCGGATGTGCCGGGTGTGGCTGATGTCCGAGTCCTCGAACATGACGTGGCGCCGCCCCCGGGTCGCCCCCGAGGGGTCGGGCTCGCACTTGGCGAAGACGTTGATGAGCCGCCCCCGGTGGCGCTCGTCCAGCTCGCACTCTACCCGGAGCCCGGCCCGGCGAAGGGCCTCCCGGACCGCGGGGGCGTCCAGGGCGTCCCGCATGACCGCGTGGGCGATGACCAGGTCGCTGGTGGCGCGGGCCGAGTTCCCCAGGACGATGATCTCACAGTTCATCAGCTCGACCCCGGAGGAGGTCGAGGCGACATCCGAGGCCACCTCGAGCCGGCGGAGGATGACCTCCTCGCGCACCTGGTCCGGCGGGATCTCCCCGGTGGCGAGCCCGACCCCCAGGGCGGCGACGGCCCGGGCGTAGGCCATGGACTTCCCGGTGTCGTGGGTGACGACCTCGCGCCCCCGGGCGCGCGCCTCGGCGATCCGCTCGGTGGTCAGGGCGCCGGTCTTGACCTGGACGAAGTGGATGTCTTCGGCCGACTCGATCCCCGCGTCGGCGATCGCCGCCCGCACCCCCTCGGCCGCGACCTGGACGTGGGCCATCGTCCCGAACTCCTCGGGGCGGAGGTCGCGGGTGTAGGCGGTCCCCACGGTGAAGCGCTTGGCCCCCGTGGGCGCGCCCCGGTCCGGCTCGCGGACGAAGATGGTGGCGTGGGGGCTCATGAGCCCCTCGGTCCCCCCCGACCAGATGATGGGGACGCGCCTGGCGAGCTTCTCCACGGAGGTCCCCGCCCGCTGGGCGAGGAGGAGTTGGAACGACAGGGTCGCCAGCCCGCGGGTCCAGTCGTTGACCCCACCGTTCCCCTCGGTCTTCCCCAGGATGGCCACCACGTCCTCGGCCCGGAAGGCCCCCTGATCCATCAGCCGGGCCGCCTCGGAGACGTCCTCGGGGCTCCGCATCCCGACCTTGAAGGCGCTGGATCTCATGGCTCTCCTCCCCGGTGGAGCTTCTGCGTTACCGTCGTCTCGGCGACGACGCGGCCGCGCCGGACCACCCACCGCCGCGGCGCCTGGAGGCGGATCGCCTCCGCCGCCGTAGGGGCGTCCAGGATCACGAAGTCGGCCGCGCGCCCGGGGTCCACGCCGTAGTCGTGAAGGCGCAGGACGGCCGCTGGTCGGGTCGTCGCCATGCTGAAGACCGTCTCGATCTCGTGGGGGAGACTCATGTGGGCCGCGTGGGCAGTGATGAGGGCCACCTCCAGCATGTCGGCGCGGCCGAAGGGGTAGAAGGTGTCCATCACGCAGTCCTGGCCCATGGCCACGTTGACGCCCGCCTCGAGGAGCTCCTTGACCCGCGTGATCCCGCGGCGGACCGGCTGCCGGTCGCCTCGCCCCTGGAGCATCAGGTTGGTGGGGGGGTTGGTAATCATGTGGATCCGCGCCCGGGCGAGTTTCTCGATGACCTTCCGGGCGTAGCGGTCCGGGTAGGCGGCCAGGGCGCAGGTGTGCCCGGCCGTCACCCGCCCCTCGTAGCCGCGGGCCACGGTCAGATCGGCCAGTACCTCCAGCGTCCGCGAGGCCGGGTCGTCGGTCTCGTCCACGTGCATGTCGATGTCCCGGCCGTGCCGCTCCGCGATGGCGAAGCAGAGCTCGATGTGCCGGCGGCTCTCCTCCAGGGAGGCCTCGTGGTGGGGCATCCCGCCGACGAGGTCGGCGCCCATCCGGACCGCCTCCTCCATCAGCTCCGCGGTGCCGGGGTCGCGGACGATCCCCTCCTGAGGGAAGGCCACGATCTCGAGGTCCACCAGGTCCCGGTAGCGCTCCCGCGCCGCCAAGACCCCCTCCAGGGGGCGGAGCTTGCCGATGGTGTCCACGTCCACGTGGGTCCGGATCCGGGTGGTCCCGGTGAGGACGGCCGATTCGATGACCTGGCCGGCGCGGCGGACGATCTCCTCCACCGTGTAACCGGCCTTGCGCTCCCAGAGGATCTCGATGGCCTCGCGGAGGGTGCCGGAGCGGTTCGGCCGGACCTCGCCGGCCACCAGGACCTTGTCCAGGTGGATGTGCGGGTCGATGAAGGCCGGCGCCAGCAGCCGCCCCTCGGCAGGGAGCTCTCGCGCGGCCCGAGCCTCGAGCCGAGGGGCGATGGCCACGTAGCGGCCGTCGGCCACCGCGACATCCCAGAGGCCCTCCCGCCCCCAGATCCGGGCCTGGCGGACGATGAGGTCCATCCCCCCTCAGGCCGACCGGCGCCGCGCCGCGACCAGAGCGGCCAGCGCCTCGGTGAAGCAGCTCATGGGAGGCCGGACGATCCCTGCCCCGACCTGCCCGATCCCGGGGGCACGGTGGGCGATCCCGGTGTTGATGAGGGGGAGGGTCCCGGTCTCCACGACCTTGCGGACGTCGATCCCGACCGGCGTCCCCCGGAAGCCCAGGGCCGGGACCCGGTAGTGGGGGTGCTCGGCCAGGGTGATCTCGTACATCTCCAGGGTCGCCCGGACCGCGTCCTCAGCCCGGCCGCCGACGAACTGGACGATGGCCGGCGCCGCGGCCATGGCGAACCCGCCAAGCCCCGCCGTCTCGGTGATGGCGCTGTCGCCGAGATCGGGGTTGGCGTCAGCGGGGCCGTAGCCGGGGAAGAAGAGCCCCTCCGGGACGTCGGCCGGCCCCGTGAACCACCGCTCCCCGAGCCCGGAGACCCGGATCCCCACCTCCACGCCGTTCCGGGCCATCGCCGTCACCAGGCTCGACCCTTCCACCCCGTGGGCCGCGTCCAGGCCGGCCTTCGAGGCTGCCATGGAGAGGTTGAGGAAGAAGTGGTCGTTGCCGGTGATGAAGTCGAAGACCTCCGCCACCTGCGCCGTCGGGAGCCCGGACTCGACCAGCGGGCGGGCGATGGTCCGGAAGAAGAGCGAGGTCCCAGCCCGGTTCCGGTTGTGGCCGTCGTCGCCCATCTGGAGGGCCTGGGCGATCAGCGCCCGGAGGTCGATCCCCCCCTCGATCCGCTCAAGGGCCGCCCGGAGGGCCGGGGCCAGGACCTCCCGCATCCAGTGGAGACGCCGGATCACCGCCTCGTCGTTGGCGCCGTAGCGGAGAGCCCGCCCGAGCCCCTCGTTCAGGGTCGCGTACGCGCGGTTGCCGTGGGCGCGGTTCTCCACGACGAAAACATCCATGGACGGCGAGATGATCCCCGCCATCGGCCCGACCGCGCCGGCGTGGTGGCAGGGGGCGTAGGTGATCTCCCCGGAGCCCGCGAGGCCCTCGGCCTCCTCGAACCCCTTCGCCCACCCCTCGTACACGAGGGCCCCGGTCACGGCCCCCCGCATGGGGCCGCACATCCGCTCCCAGGCGATGGGCGGCCCGGCGTGGTAGAGCCGGCGGCCCCCCATCCCCGGCAGGACCTCGCGGGCCGGGCGGAGATCCACCAGGACCGGCTCGGCGGCCAGGAGCCGCCCCAGGGCCACCTGATTGGCCTCGTCGACCCTCATGCCTCGCCCCGCTTGTAAGGCAAGAGCAGGGAGCCGGGGTAGGCGGCCCGGCGGGAGACACTCACCAACGCCACGATGGTCAGGACATAGGGCAGGATGAGGAAGAACTGATAGGGGACCGCCTGGAACCCCACCGCCTGGAGCCGGAGCTGGAGGGCGTCGAGCCCGCCGAAGAAGAGGGCGCCGGCCAGGCACTTCCCCGGCCGCCAGTTCCCGAAGACCACCAGGGCGATGGAGATCCACCCCCGCCCCGCCACCATCCCGAAGAGGAACATGTTGAAGTGGGCCATGGAGAGGAACGCCCCGCCCAGCGCCATCAGGGCGCCGCCGACGATCAGGCAGAGGTAGCGGATCCCGTAGACGCTCACCCCGGCCACCTCGGCCGCCTTGGGGTTCTCCCCGACGGTGCGGACCTTGAGCCCGAGGGGGGTCCGGAAGAGGAGGAGCCAGGTCAGGGGGACGAGGGCCAGGGCGACCCAGACCAGGAGGTACTGCTGGAAGAGGATCGGCCCGATCAGGGGGAGCTGGCCCAGCAGCGGGATGGTGAGGATCGGGAAGGGGTGGATGCTGGGCGGGACGCTGGGGGAGCCGATCACCATCCGGTAGATGTAGAGCGACAGGCCCGTGGCCAGGAGGGTGATCCCGAGGCCGCTGACGTGCTGGCTCACCCCCAGGGTCACCGCCATGAAGGCCATGAGGAGGCCGAGGAGGGCCCCGGTCAGGAGGGCGCCACCGAGGCCGAGCCAGAGGCTCCCAGTCTGGTAGGCCACCAGGTAGCCGGCCATGGCGCCGAGGAGCATCGTCCCCTCGATCCCGAGGTTCAGGACGCCGGCCCGCTCGCTCAGCAGCTCCCCCATGGTGGCGAAGAGCAGCGGCGTGGCCATCCGGAGCGTGGCCGCCAGGAGCCCGGTCAGGAACCCGACCGACAGGATCTCCACGCGATCCAACCCGCCTGACCCGCCCCGGAGCCGGAGGGTAGGCCTCGCGCGCCCCACTTCCGGGGGGCCGCTCGGCGCGCTCCGGGGTCCTGCGCGTCGCGGCTCCCTACGGCTCGCCTCGGGTTCGCCCGGTAGGGCATCCCCGACCCTCCGCAAGCTGGCATCGGTCAGACCGCTCCCGATGGCGGCGTTCCATTCAGCGCGTCACCCAGCGCAGGCGGTATTCGTTGAGGAGGAGGGCCGCCAGCATCGCCAGGAGCGTCACCCCCTGCATCACCTCCACCAGGTAGGTCGGCACCCCGGTGACCCGGCTCATGTGCTGGGCCCCGTTGTTGACGACCCCGAAGAAGAAGGCGGCCAGGACGACCCCGAGGGGGTGGAGCGCCCCCAACATCGCCACGACGATCCCGGAGTAGCCGTACCCCGGGGAGATGGCCTCCATGAGGTGGAACTGGATCCCGGCCAGCTCCCCGGCCCCGGCCAGGCCCGCCAGCCCGCCCGAGAGGAAGGCGGTCAGGGCGATCACTCGCGCGGTGCGGATGCCCCCGAACTCCGCCGCCCGCGGGTTCACCCCCACCGCCCGGATCGCGTACCCGAGGGGAGTGCGGGCCAGGAGGAGCCAGACCAGCCCGGCGCAGAGGAAGGCCAGGGGGATTCCGAGGTGGAACCGCGAGCGCTCCAGGAGGATGGGGAGCTGGGCCGCCTCCACGATGTCCGGGGACTGCGGCCACTGGCTCACCGGCTCCCGCCAGGGGCCGTCCACCAGGGCCGAGACCAGGTAGAGCATGACGTAGTTCATGAGGAGGGTCGTCACGACGTCGTCCACCCTGAGGCGCGCCTTGAGGAGGCCGGGGACCAGGGCCCAGAGCCCGCCGGCCAGGAAGCTGCCGACAAGGAGCAGGGGGAGGAGGAGCCAGGCCGGCGTCCCGGTGAAGGTCAGGCCGAACCAGGTGGCGGCCGTGGCCCCGGCGTAGAGCTGCCCCTCGGCGCCGATGTTCCAGAACCTAGCGCGGAAGGCCAGGGCCACGGCGAGGCCGGTCAGGGTCAGGGGCGCGGTCTTGACGAAGGTCTCCAGGATGGCGAAGCGGCTCCCCAGGGCCCCGGCGAACAGGGCCGCGTAGGCCCCGAGGAGATCGGCCCCCGCCCACAGGATCAGGAAGGCGCAGAGGCCGAGGGCCGCCAGGACCGACAGGAGCGGGAGGATCGCCTGCTGCCAGAGCGGGAGGGGGTGACGGCGCTCGAGGCGCAGGGCGATCACGCCCGTGGCCCCCCGGGCCCGACGCCGGCCATCAAGAGCCCCAGCTCCTCGACCCGGGCCGCCTCCGCCGGGACCACCCCCATCAGCCGTCCCTCGTAGAGGACCCCGATCCGGTCGGAGAGGGCCAGCACCTCGTCGAGGTCCTCGGAGATGAGCAGGATCGCGACGCCCCGATCCCGCAGCTCGAGGAGGCGGGCGTGCACCTCCTCGGTCGCCGCCACGTCCAGCCCGCGGGTCGGCTGGTGGGCCACCAGCAGGACCGGCTCCCGGGCCAGCGCGCGCGCCAAGAGGAGCTTCTGGAGGTTGCCGCCCGAGAGGGTCTTGGCGGGGACCGCCCGGTGTGGCGCCCGGACCCGGTAGTCGGCCAGCAACCGGTCGGCGAACCCGGCGACGGCGGAGGGGCGGAGGAACGGCCCGCGGCGGAGGTGGGGATCCCGGTAGCTCTCGAGGATGAGGTTGTCGGCCAGGGACGCCTCCATGAGGAGCCCGACGCCGATCCGGTCCTCGGGGATCCGCGCGACCCGCCGGCGGACGACCTCGTCGGGGGGGCGGTTGGTCAGCTCGGCGTCCCCGACCCGGATCCGCCCCCGGCGCGCGCGGCGGAGCCCGAAGATGGCCTCCGCCAGCTCCCCCTGCCCATTGCCGGAGACGCCGGCCAGGCCGAAGATCTCGCCGGCACCGACGGCGAAGGAGACCTCCTCCACCGCGGTGAGGCCGCGGTCGTTGTCGACGGTGAGCCCCTCCACCTCCAGAACCGGCGGCCCCGCTCCGGCGCGAGGGCGGCGGACCGGGGTGTGGACCTCGCGCCCTACCATCAGGCGCGCCAGCTCCTGCGGGTCGGTGGCGGCGGTCTCGCGGGTCCCCACCACCCGCCCCCCGCGCAGGACCACGACCCGATCGGTCACCTCCATGACCTCCCGGAGCTTGTGGGAGATGAAGACCACGGCGCAGCCGTCCCGGGCCAGGGAGCGGAGGGCCTTGAAGAGGTTCTGGGCCTCGGGCGGGGTCAGGACCGCGGTGGGCTCGTCCAGGATGAGGATGCGGGCGCCGCGGTAGAGGGCCTTGACGATCTCCACCCGCTGCTGCTCCCCCACGGAGAGCTGCCAGACCGGGGCGTCGGGGTCGACCTCGAGGCCGTGGAGGCGGCCGAGATCCTGGAGGCGGGCCCGGGCCCCCGCGGAGTCGAGCCAGGGTCCCCGCGCGGGCGTGCCGACGACGACGTTTTCCAGGACCGTGTGGGGGGGGGCGAGGGTGAAGTGCTGGTGGACCATCCCGATGCCGCGGGCGATCGCCTCCCGGGGGGAGCGGAAGGCGACCCGCTCGCCCCAGACCTCGATGGTCCCCGCATCGGGCGGCAGGAGCCCGAAGAGGATATTCATCAGGGTCGTCTTGCCGGCGCCGTTCTCCCCGAGGAGCGCGCAGACCTCCCCCGGGTGGAGGTCGAAGTCGATCCCGTCGTTGGCCACCACCTCCAGGAAGCGCTTGCGGATCCCGCGCATCCGGACGGCAAGCGAGCCGGCCACCGGCGCTCCTCACAAACGGGAGCGACCCACCAGGCCTCGCCCGGTGAGCCGGTCGCGGTCAGGGTTCATCGCGTTCGGAAGGGGGCGTGGCCCCCTCCGACGTTCAATCCGACTTGGGCGTGCTCTCGTCCACGGGGACCCGGAACAGCCCGGCCAGGATCTCCTGCTCGCGCTTCCGCACCAGGTCGATGACCTCCCTGGGGAGCTTCTTATCCCAGCCGTAGAACGGCGCGAGCTTGGCGCCGCCCTTCTGCATCATCGTCCACTCGGCGTAGTCCATGGCCACGAAGGTCCCCCGCCGGACCGACTCCACGGCGAACTTCACCAGGGGGTACATGTCCCAGACCGGGCCGGTGATGACCGTGTCGGGGGCGAGGCTGTGCTGGTCCAGGAGGTTGCCGAAGGCGAGCTTGCCGCGCTCCTTGGCCGCGTCGATGACCCCGTAGCGCTCGGCGTACAGGAGGTCGGCGCCGGCCTCGATCTGGGCCAGGGCGGCCTCCTTGGTCTTCGGCGGGTCGAACCAGCTCCCGATGAAGGCCACCTTCAGCTTGACCTTGGGGTTGACCTCCAGGGCCCCGGCCTTGAAGGCGTTGATCAGGCGATTGACTTCGGGGACCGGGTGGCCGCCCACGACGCCGAGGATGTTGGTCTTGGTCAGCTTGCCGGCGATCATCCCGCACAGGTAGGCGGGCTCGTGGATCCAGTTGTCGAAGACCCCGAAGTTGGGCTGGGCCGGCCCCAGGCCGGAGCCGAAGAGGAACTTGATCTTGGGGTAGGCCTTGGCGACCCGGCGAGCGGCCGCCTCCTGGCCGAAGGCGTCGCCCATGATGAGGTCGTACCCCTTCTCGGCGTACTCCCGGACGACCCGCTCGAAGTCCGCTCCCGAGACCTTCTCCGTCCACTCGTACTCGAACCCCAGCTCCTTCTGGGCCTTGAGCAGAGCCTGGTGGATTGCCCCGTCCCAGGGCTCCTCGATGGGGGTCTGGAAGATCGAGACGACCCGAAGCTTCTTCTTGGCCTGCGCCTCGGCCAGGTCGGGGGCGAGGCCCCAGAGCCCGAGCGCCAGCAGGAGCGCACCGACGATGCCCCAAGTGACGACGCCCGACCGCTTCATCCCCGTCCTCCTTCGCGACAACGCTGTTAGGGGGACCCCATGAAAGCGCGCCATCACGCCGATCCGGGGGGGTAAGCCCCGGCCCCGGCCTCCGCCGCGGCCCGAATCGCCGCTACGATGTGCTCGTACCCGGTGCACCGGCAGAGGTGCCCCGCCAGCATCTCCCGGATCTCTGCCTCCGTCGGCGCCGAATGCTCCCGGAGGAAGGCGTACGCGCTGAGGAGGATCCCCGGCGTGCAGAATCCGCACTGGAGCCCGTGGTGCGCCCAGAACGCCTCCTGGAGCGGGTGTAGCCCCCCCGGCGGCGCCAGCCCCTCCACCGTTATCACCTCCGCCCCGTCCGCCTGCACCGCCAGCAGGAGACAGCTCCTGACCGGCTCCCCGCCCAGCAGCACCGTGCACGCCCCGCAGACCCCGTGCTCGCATCCGAGGTGCGTCCCCGTGAGATCCAGGTCCTCCCGCAGGAAGTCCGCCAGGCTCTTCCGGGCCTCCACCACCCCCTCCCGTTCCTGCCCGTTCACCCGCAGCCGCACCCGGTGCAGCTGCCTGGCGTCGAGGTTCACTGGTCCCCCTGAGGGGGGAGCGGCGTCGCTCCCCCTCCAAGCCCACAAACCTCGCGGAGAGGGGCTCCGCCCCCCTGCCGAATCCTCCCCGCCAGGTGGCGTCGGCCGGCTGCCCCCGCCGCAGGCGTGGGTGGGCGTTCGAAGCGGACCCGGCACGCGCGGGCTACGTTTCCAGGCCGGGCGAGCTGCGACGTGGTCCGGACCGGCATCTACCGCGCTCCGCCTTCGACGAACTCCTGGCAACGGGTCAGCGCCTGGGCGAGGGCGCGGCGGGCAAGCACCCCGCCCACCTGCCGGCGGTACTCGGCCGAGGCGTGGAGGTCGGAGTCGGGGTCGAGGGTCTCCTCGACCAGGACCGCGGCGCGCCGGAACTCCTCGGCGGTCGGCCGGCACCCCGCCAGCGCCTCCTCCGCGGCCCGCGCCCGGACGGGCGTGGGGCCGACGCCGAAGAGGGCGAGGCGGGCCTCGCGGATCGCCCCCGCGCCGTACAGCTCCAGGAGCGCCACCACCCCCACCAAGGCGAAGTCGCCGTGGCGGCGCGCAACCTCCTGGATGGCCCACCCGGCGGCGGGGGAGGGGAGGCGCAGCCGCACCTGGGTCAGCAGCTCGTCAGCCTGGAGCGCGGTGGTCATGAGCCCCACGAAGAACTCCTCCGCCGGGATCAGTCGCTCCCCCCGGCGGCTCCGCGCCACCACCTCCCCCCCGAGACAGGCCAGGACGGCCGGCAGCTCGGCCGCCGGGTCGGCGTGGGCGAGGCTCCCGCCGACGGTCCCGCGGTTTCTGATGGGCGGGTGGCCGACGAAGCGGAGGGCCGCGGGCAGGAGCGGGCAGCGGGCCGCAACCCCGGCATGGCGCTCGAGGGCGCTCTGGCGCGTCATCGCGCCGACCCGGAGCAGGCCGCCGTCCAGGGCGATCCCGTCGAGCCCCGGGACCCGATTGAGATCGATCAGGAGATCGGGGCGCGCCAGCCTGAAGTTGAGCATGGGAACCAGGCTCTGCCCCCCGGCCAGGAGCTTGGCCTGCTCCCCGTGCTCGGCGAGGAGGGCCAGCGCCTCGTCCAGCGAGCGGGGCGCCACGTACGCGAAGGGAGCCGGCTTCATGCCAGAATCTTCTGCCCTGTCCGGATCAGCTCGCGCACCCGGGCCGGAGTGAGCGGGGTGGCGGTCACCGTCACCCCGAAGGGGGCCAGGGCGTCCTCGACCGCGTTGGCGATCGCCGCCGGGGCCCCGATTGCCCCCCCTTCCCCTAACCCCTTGAGCCCCAGCGGATTGCGCGGGGAGGCGCTCTCCAGGTGCCGCGTCACGATCGCCGGCACCTCCATCGCCGTCGGCACCAGGTAGTCCAGCAGGCTCCCGGTCATGAGCTGCCCCTGGCCGTCGTACACCATCTCCTCCAGCACCGCGCCCCCCACCCCCTGCGCCACCCCGCCCCGTACCTGCCCCTCCACGATCACGGGGTGGATCACCCGCCCGCAGTCGTGGGCCACCGCGTACCGCACCAGTC
>CAYVCH010000030.1:0-14776 GCA_964449755.1 uncultured Actinomycetes bacterium | reverse complement strand
CTCGGGAGGAGCCTACGCCCGTGGTCTATTTACACCGCGGAAGGGTCGCCACCGTGAGTTCCGGTGGGTGGGCGAGTTCCTGTACGTCTCGTTCGTGGTGGGGGTGGGCCTCGTGGTGGCCCTGCCGGTGGAGCGCGAGCGGCGGGAGCGGGACCGCGCGGTGGCCGTCGGCCGCCGGCTGGCCCTCCTTCACGAGGTCACCTCGGCCCTGGTCTCGTCGGCGTCCATCGATCGGGCCCTGGGGGTGGTGCTGGGGCGACTCCGGGACGTGCTGGGGCTGGAGGCCGCCGGGGTCGCCTCGTGGGACGCGGGGGCGAGCGGACCCCAGATGTGGTGGAGCCCGTCGGCGGCCCTCCGGAATGGAGGGGTGTCCCTCCTCCCGGGCGATGCCCGTCTGCTCGGCGATGGGCTCGCCGACCTCGAGGACGGGGTGCTCGCCGCGCCCCTGCGGAGGGGCGATGGCGGACCGGCCGGCGCGCTCCTCGTGATCCCCGGCAGACCCCGGGCCCTGGGGCCCGAGGACGAGGAGCTGGTCCTGGCCGTCGCCGGGCAGATCGGCGTGGCCCTGGACAACGTGCGCTTGCACGCGCAGGAGCGAGACCGGCTGCGCTCCTACGTCCACGAGGTCACCCGGGCCCAGGAGGAGGAACGCAAGCGCCTGGCCAGGGAGCTCCACGACACGGCCGCCCAGGACCTGGTCCGCCTCTGTCGGGGGCTCGACACCCTGGTCGGGGAAGCCGACGGGGGGCGCCTCGCCGGCCTCCGGGCCGTGGCCGGGGAGGTCCTGGAGAGCCTCCGGCGCATGAGCCGGGACCTGCGGCCCACGGTCCTCGACGACCTGGGCCTCGTGCCGGCCCTGGAGTGGCTGGTGACGGACCTGAGGCAGCGGACGGGCATCGGGGCCGAGTTCCGCCTGACGGGTCCGGCCCGTCGTCTCCCGGCCGAGGCGGAGCTCGCGCTGTTCCGCATCACCCAGGAGGCCCTCCGGAACGTCGAGCGCCACGCGCGGGCCTCGACGGTCGTGGTGAGCGCCGAGTTCCAGGAGGCCGGCGTGCGCCTGGAGATCGCCGACGATGGCCGGGGCTTCGTCGTTCCCGACCCGCCGGAGCGGCTCGCGCAGTCGGGGAAGCTCGGGCTCGTCGGCATGTACGAGCGGGCCCAGCTCGTGGGGGGAAGGCTCGAGATCGCCTCCCGGCCCAGGCGGGGGTCGAGGGTCACCGTCGTGCTCGAGGGCCGCCCCGAACCTCCCCTTGGGCGGGAAGCCGTGGCTGGCTCGGGGACGACCACGGCCCCGGCGGCGCCGTCGCCGTCGGCGCCGCACCCTTCGTGAGCGGGTGAGCCCGGCCGGTGTCGGCGGCCCTTGGGCGGCCGATCGCCGTCGTCGGTGCGGCGGCCTCAGGGTCACCGCGGACCGAGGAGGCGCACCGGTTCTTCACGGGACGTTCACGGCTCCTTCACGGCCGTTGGTAACCGTACCCGGGTAAGGTATCATCACGGCCTGGTAGGCGGCGGAAGTTAGGAGGTGGCGAATGGGAGCGAGCGTCCGGGACCCCATCTGCGGCATGAGCGTGGACGAGGCGTCGGCCGCCGCCACGAGGGAGGCCGACGGGACCACCTACCACTTCTGCTCGGTCGCCTGTGCGGAGCGCTTCGACGCCGAGCGGGGGGTCGTGGGGGCGCGGACCGGGGGCCGTGAGCGGGCGGAGTTCACCGTGGACGGGCTCGACTGCGCCTCCTGTGCGACGGCGGTCGAGAGGGCCCTGGCCCGCATCCCGGGCGTGCGGGAGGTGACCGTGGACCCCGTGTCCGGCAGAGCCGCCGTGGACTTCGACGGCGCCCACGCCTCCGTGACCGACCTGCGGGAGGCCATCGAGGCGGCGGGCTACCGGGTCGAGCCCGACGGGCGCCGCGCGCCCGAGGAGGTCGTGGACCGGGAGGAGCAGGCGCGGCAGCGCGAGTACCGGACCCTCATGCGGAAGTTCTGGCTCTCCGCGGCCATCTCGGTGCCGGTGGTCCTGCTCTCCTACCCGTGGCTCGTCCCCGGGCTGCGGGACGTTCCGTGGCTGGCCCGGGGTTCGGACAGCCTACTGTGGGTCTGGCGGGCCCTGGGGCTCCTCACCCTGCCGGTCCTCCTGTGGGGCGGCAGCCAGTTCTACCGCGGGCTGTGGGCCGCGGCGAAGGCCCGGTCGGCGAACATGCACACCCTCATCGGGGTGGGCATCGCCGCGGCGTGGGTCTACTCCACGGTGGCGGTGATCGCCCCCGGCATCTTCCCCAGGCGCGAGCTGGCGGAGGTCTACTACGACGTCACGGCGGTGGTCACGGCCCTCGTGGTCCTCGGCCTGGCCCTGGAGGTGAAGGCCAAGGGCAGGACCAGCGAGGCCCTGAAGAAGCTCATCGGTCTGCAGGCGAAGACGGCCCGGGTGGTCCGCGACGGGCGTGAGGTGGACGTGCCCGTCGAGGAGGTCGTGGTCGGGGACATCGTCCTGGTCCGGCCCGGCGAGAAGGTCCCGGTGGACGGCGTGGTGGTGGACGGCCTGTCCACCGTCGACGAGTCCATGATCACCGGGGAGTCCATCCCGGTGGAGAAGGTGCCCGGGGACGAGGTCATCGGCGCCACCCTCAACAAGACCGGGTCCTTCAGGTTCCGGGCCACCAAGGTGGGGAAGGACACGGCCCTGGCCAACATCATCCGCATGGTCCAGGACGCCCAGGGCTCCAAGCCGCCCATACAGCGGGTGGTGGACAGGGTCTCTGGCTACTTCGTCCCGGCCGTCATGATCCTCGGGGTCCTGGCCTTCGCGATCTGGTACAACTTCGGCCCGACGCCCGCGGCCGCCTACGCGGTCATCGCGTTCGTCACGGTGCTCATCATCGCCTGCCCCTGCGCCCTGGGCCTGGCGACCCCGACCTCCCTCACCGTGGGGATCGGCAAGGCGGCCCAGCACGGGGTCCTGATCCGCTCGGGCGACGCCCTCCAGACCGCCAAGCGCCTCGACGCCGTCGTGCTGGACAAGACCGGGACCATCACCGTGGGCCGGCCCTCCCTCACCGACGTCGTGGCCGACGGCCTTCCCGAGGAGGAACTGCTCGCGTTGGCCGCCGCCGTCGAGCGGGGCTCCGAGCACCCCCTGGCCGAGGCCATCGTCGAGGGGGCCCGGGAGCGGGGCGTCGAGCCGCCCGAGGCCGAGGGCTTCCAGGCCATCCCCGGCCACGGGGTCGAGGCGAAGGTGGGGGGCCGGGTGGTCCTCCTCGGCAACGTGAAGCTCATGCGGGACCGGGGCGTGGACGTCGAAGACCTCGAGCCGAGGGCGCAGGCTCTGGCCGACGGGGGGAAGACCCCCATGTACGTGGCCGTGGACGGCCGGGCCGTCGGCCTGGTGGCCTGCGCCGACACCGTGAAGGAGGACTCCCGGCGGGCCATCGCCAGGCTTCAGGAGCTGGGCATCGAGGTGGTCATGATCACCGGCGACAACCGCCGGACGGCGGAGGCCATCGCCCGGGAGGTGGGCATCGGGGAGGTGCTGGCCGAGGTCCTGCCCCAGGACAAGGCCCACGAGGTCCGCAAGCTCCAGCTGGAGGGCAAGAAGGTGGCCATGGTGGGGGACGGGATCAACGACGCCCCGGCCCTGGCCCAGGCCGACGTCGGGGTCGCCATCGGCACCGGCACCGACGTCGCCATGGAGGCCTCCGACGTGACCCTCATCTCGGGGAGCCTGCGGGGCGTGGTGACGGCCATCGAGGTCTCCCGGGCGACCATGCGCAACGTTCACCAGAACCTCTTCGGTGCCTTCGTCTACAACACGGCGGGGCTGCCCATCGCGGCGGGGCTGCTGTACCCCTTCTTCGGGGTCCTCCTCTCCCCGCTCATCGCGGCGGCGGCCATGGCCTTCTCCTCGGTGACCGTCGTGTCCAACGCGAACCGGCTCCGCCGGTTCCGACCCTCGGAGGTGTGAGCGGTGCTTGACAACATCATCGTCACCCTGGGTGCGCTGGCCCTCATCGGCGGCATCGTCTGGTTCTTCTGGGGCCCCCGGAAGGAGGGGTACCGGGCGGCCCTCACCTCCTCGGGCTACCAGGAGGCCATGGTGCTGGTGAAGGGCGGCTACGCGCCGGACACCATCGTGGTCCGGGCGGGGAAGCCGGTGCGCCTGTCCTTCCGCCGGGAGGAGTCCTCGCCGTGCTCGGAGATGGTCGTGTTCGCGGACTTCGGCAAGAGCGCGAAGCTGCCCGAGGGGGAGGTCGTGCCCGTCGAACTGATGCCGAAGGAGCCGGGCACCTACGAGTTCACGTGCCAGATGGGCATGCTCCGGGGTCGCCTGGTGGTGGAGGCGGGGTGAGCCTGGGGCTGGGAGGGCCACCGGATCGCCTCCGGGATGCGAGGTGAGATCGATGAGGGTCCAGCTCCGGTACCTGCCGACGGCGGTGGGCCTCGGGGCGTTCTTCGCCGCGTCGTACCTGGCCTGCGTCGCCTGGGACGCCATCTTCCCGTCGTGGGCGATGCGCGATGCCTGGGCCCCGCTGCTGCCGGGATTCAAGTGGCTCTCGTGGGGCTCGTTCCTCCTGGGCCTCGTCGAGGCGGCCGCCTACGGGCTCTGGCTCGCCCTGCCCGTGCCGGTGGTGCGGTGGGCCCACCGGGCGCTGCAGTGACGCAGCCCGGGGACCCGAGGGGGGGCGTGCGCGGTGAGGCCGGACTGGGATGCCATCGTGGTGGGGGCCAGCTTCGGCGGGCTGGCAGCGGCCATGGGGCTGGCTGGGGCGGGCCGGGTGCTCCTCATCGACCGGGACCCGGTGGGCGAGGGGCAGACCTCGGCCTGCGGGACCCTCCTGCGGGTCCTGGAGCGGCTGGGGGCGCTGGAGGCCGTGGAGCAGGTGCACGAGGAGCTCGTCCTCCACCTCCCCGATGGCGGGACGCGTCGGTTCCGTCCCCGCTACCCCTTCGCCACCTTCGACTACGCCACGCTCTGCCGGCTCCTCTTCGCCCGAACCGACGCCACGTTCCTGCGGGCCTCGGTCCTGGGGCTGGAGGGCGGGAAGGTCCGGACCACGGAAGGCGTCTTCGGGGCGCCCGTGTTGATCGACGCCTCAGGGTGGCGGGCCGTCCTGGGGTCCTCCAGGCATCCGGGCCTCGTGCCCGTGGAGGCCCGGAGCCTGGGGGTGGAGCTCCAGCTGCCCGTCAGGGACGAGGGCCTCCACTTCTGGGTCCTCCCTCCGGAGATCGGTTGCGGGGTGATCTGGCTGTTCCCCGCCGGGGAACGGAGCCGGACGGGCATCGCCTGCTACCGGGGCAGGGGGAGGCTGAAGCCGCGGCTCGAGGCCTTCCTGGGCGACTGCCTGCCGGCAGGCATGCACGGAGGGTTCTTCCCCTCCCGGCTCCGCCAGCCGGTGGCGGGGGAGGTGTTCCTGGTGGGAGACGCGGCCGGTCAGTGCCTCCCCCTCACCGGGGAGGGGATCCGCCCGGCCCTGGTGTTCGGGCAGGCCGCTGGCCGCCTGGCCCGGGAGGTCGTGGAGGGCCGGGTTGCCCTGGCGGACGCCCTGGTCGCCTACCGCAGGCTGGTGGTGGCCCGCCGACCCCACTACCGGCTGCTCGAGCTGCTCCAGCGGGGGATCCTCCGGGCGCCCCGACGGTTGCTGCCGGGCTTCGTCGGGCTGTTCGCGGACGGCCCGGCGTCCGGGCCGGCCCAACGTGCGTACTGGTGGCTCGCGGACCCCGACACCCTGCGGCCGGGTCAGCTCCGCCGCCCCAGGGGTGGGAGTTCAGGGGAGGAGGAGCCGATGAAGCGCTACGACGTGTACACGCGATTCGCCCGCCGGCACCTGGCCACGGGGGTGGAGCGGGCCGTGTACCTCACCCTGGTTTCCCAGCTGGCGGAGTCCTGGTCTGCGGCGGAGATCGCCGAGCGGGAGGGTCTTGATCCGGCGAAGGCCGCCCGGGTCCTGGAGGAGTTCCGGTCCGCGGGGATCGTCGACGCGCTCGACGGCCCCCGGGGCCGCCGGTACCGGTGGTGCTCGGACATGGACTACCTGTTCCGGGGGTCGGCCGACGCCCTGGGCGGGGTGGACCCGGTGTGCGGGATGCCGGTGGCCGAGGAGAGTCCGTACGTGGCCCATGACGCCTACCGCCGGCTCCGGCGGTTCTGCTCGTCGCTGTGCCTTGCGGTCTTCCGGGCCTTCCCCAGCAGGTTCAGCGAGCCGCCGTCCGACGTGCGGGCCGCGGGGTAGGCGATGGGCCGGTCCGTGCCGATCGCCAGGCGAAACATCCTCGTCGACAAGCGGCGGCTGTCGGTGAGCGTCGTCGGCGTCGCCGCGGCCGTTGCCCTGATCCTCCTGCTCGAGGGCCTGTGGGCGGGGTTCCGGAACCAGATCTCCGCCTACGAGGACAACGTCGGGGCCGACCTGTTCGTGGGCGAGGAGGGCACGGAGAACCTCCTCGGTGACGTCTCGGTGGTGCCGGCGGAGGCCGCCGGCGTCATCCGGGCCATGCCCGGGGTGCGCCGGGCCGAGGCCATCACCGCCCGGTTCACCGTGCTCGAGCTCCACGGGAAGAAGCAGTTCGGCTTCCTCGTCGGCTACGAGCCCGGGGCCATGGGCGGCCCGTGGAGGCTGGTCCGGGGCCGGGCCGTCCAGGGCGACGGCGAGGTCGTGGTGGACGTCACCCTGGCCGAGCAGCACGGCCTCGGGCTCGGCGACGAGCTGCGGGTCATGGGGGAGCCCCTGACCGTGGTCGGCCTCTCGGCGGAGACGCGGTCGTGGATGGCCAGCCTCCTGTTCACGACCCGGGCTGCCGCCGAACGATTCCTTCGGGCTCCCGGGAGGGCCAGCTTCATCCTGGTCCAGACGGACCGGGCCGCGGCGACCGCCGCGCGGATCGAGGAGGACCTGGGCCTCGAGGCCCTCACCGGGGAGGAGCTCGCGGCCAACGACCGGGCCCTCCTGGCCCGGGTCATGGAGGCCCCGCTCAACCTCATGGTGGGCATCGCCTTCGCCGCCGGGACCCTCGTCGTGGCCCTCACGGTCTACTCGGCCATCGTCGAGCGACTCCGCGAGTACGGGATCGCCAAGGCCATGGGAGCGCGCTGGGGCCGGCTGTTCCGGATCGTCCTCGGTCAGACCCTGCTCCTGACCGCCCTGGGGACGGTCGCCGGGTTCCTCGTCTTCCGCGGGGGAGCCTGGCTGCTGGCGGCGGTCCGACCCCAGATGTGGGTGGCCCTCACCCCGGGAGCGGCTGCCGGGGTCGTCGGGGCCGCCGGGCTCATGGCGGTCCTCGCCGCCGGGTTGCCCACCAGGCGGGTGGCTCGCCTGGACCCCGCCTCGGTGTACCGGGGGTGATGACGGTGGGGTCGGTTCCGGTGGGACGCCGGAACCTATTCGCCGAGGGCCGCCGGGCGTTCCTGGGGATCGCGGGGATCTCCGTGGCCGTCCTCATGGTCCTCGCCCTGGATGGCATCTTCGCCGGGGTCATGCGGGACGTGACCCGGTACATCGACCGCTCGCCAGCGGACGTGTTCGTGGCCCAGCGGGGCGTCCGCAACATGCACATGGCCTCGTCCGCGGTCCCCCTGGTGGCGCTCGATCGGGTCCGGCGGCTCCCCGGGGTCCGCTGGGCGGAGCCGATCCTCTACGACTCCGACGCGCTCCGGGCGGGGGATCGCCGCCAGCTCGCGTACGTCCTCGGGTACGTCCGGGGAGGTCGGGGTGGGCCGGCGTCCCTCGTCGAGGGGGAGGAGCCCGGGCCGGGGGAGATCGTCCTCGACGACCGGGCTGCCCGGGAGCTGCGGGTCGGGGTGGGCGACCGCGTCGAGGTGCTGGGCCGCACCTTCACGGTGTCCGGGCTCACCACGGGGATGACGAATATCGTGAACACCGTCGCCTTCGTCGGCTTCGCGGACTTCGCCGCCGCCAGGGACCTCGGGGGCGTGGCCAGCTACCTGCTGGTCGGCGCCCGGGGGGATCCAGAGCTCCTGGCCCGCCGGATCGAGGGGGAGGTCGGCCTCACCGCCCTCACCCGGGAGCGGTTCTCCTCTGAGGAGGCCCGGGCCATCCGGGACATGAGCGCCGAGCTCATGCGGATCATGGTGCTGGCGGCCTTCCTGATCGGCCTGGCCGTGGTCGGGCTGATGCTCTATGCGGCCACCCTGTCCCGGCTGCGGGAGGTGGGGGTGATGAAGGCCCTGGGGGCCGGGCCGGCACGCCTCGCCCGGGTGGTCCTGTCCCAGGCCATCTGGGCCACGGGCACCGCCTCCGCGGTGGCCGTGGGGCTGGCCTTCGCGATGGCCGCGACCCTCGAGGCGCTCTCGGCGAGCTTCCCCCTGGTCGTCGAGCTTCCCTCCATCGGGAGGGCGGTTCTCGGAGCCGGGGTGATCGGGGCCCTGGGAGCCGTGGTTCCCCTCATCAAGGTGTCACGGGTGGATCCCGTGACGGTCTTCCGGAGGCAGACATGAAGGACGTCGCCATCCAGGCCGAGAAGCTCGAGAAGGTGTACGGAGAGGGCGACGTGCGGGTGTGGGCCGTCCGGGGGGTGGACCTGGAGGTCCGCCGGGGCGAGGTGGTCCTCATCATGGGCCCCTCGGGGAGCGGGAAGACCACGCTGCTGTCGATGCTCGGGGCCATGCTGCGGCCCACCTCGGGGAGGGTCGCCGTCGACGGGGTGGACCTGGCAGCCCTGCCGGAGCGCAGGCTCCCGGAGTTCCGGGCCCGCCGGTTCGGCTTCGTCTTCCAGGACTTCAACCTCCTGTCCGCGCTGTCGGCCCTGGAGAACGTCGAGTTCGTCCTGAACCTGGCCGGGGTGACCGGCCGGGCGGCCCGGGAACGGGCCGAGCGGTTGCTCCGCGACTTCGGGCTCGGGGAGCGGCTGTCCTTCCGGCCGGACCAGCTCTCCGGCGGGGAGAAGCAGCGGGTGGCCATCGCTCGAGCCCTGGCGAACGAGCCCGCGGTGATCCTGGCCGACGAGCCCACGGCCAACCTGGACTCCAGGATCGGGCACGAGATCGCCAGGTTGCTGCGGCGCGCGGCCGCCGCCGAAGGACGGAGCGTGGTGATCGTGAGCCACGACGCCCGCCTGAAGGACATCGCCGATCGCGTGCTGTGGCTCGAGGACGGTGAGTTCCGTGCCATGAGCGAGATGGCCACGGATCCCGTCTGCGGCATGGCCGTGGAGCGGGAGGGGAGCCCGCACTACCGGTTCGACGGGCAGACCTACGTCTTCTGCTCCCCGCAGTGCCGGGAGGAGTTCGCCGCGGAGCCCGCACGGTTCGCCCGCGTCGGCCCGGGGCGGCCCTGAGGGGCCGGCGGGCCCGGCCGGGCGCCCCCACCCCGTGGGCGGTGGGGAACAGGATGTCCCGGGGCAGCGTTGGATACCGTGATGGACCGGGCTCCCGGCGGCCGGGCACGGCGCCCCAGGGGACGCCTCCTCGCGCTCCTCGGGGTCGGGGTCGCCCTCGCCCTCGGGATCGGCGCCATCGCCGGGCTCTTCTCGGCCTTCCGCGGCGGTGGGCCTCCACCCGTCGACGGGGTACGGGCCGACCGACCCCGGGGACGCTCCGCCCAGATCGCCTTCCGCCCGGGGCCCGGGGACCCGCCGCCCCTCATCGACCCGGACGAGGTCATCCCCGGGGGCCCGCCCCCCGACGGGATCCCCCCCATCGACGAACCGAAGTTCGTGCCGGCGGCGGAGGCCGAGTTCCTGGCCGCCAGGGAGCCCGTGCTCGCCCTCGAGGTGAACGGGGACGCCCGGGCCTACCCCCTGCGGATCATGATCTGGCACGAGATCGTGAACGACGAGGTGGGCGGGGTGCCCGTGGCGGTCACCTACTGCCCCCTCTGCAACACCGGCATCGCCTACCGCCGGCCGGTGGTGGAGGGCCGCCTCCTCGACTTCGGGACCTCCGGGATGCTCTACCGGTCCAACCTGGTGATGTACGACCGGCAGACGGGGTCCCTGTGGCCGCAGGTGCTGGGCCAGGCGGCCATCGGTCCCCTCACGGGCACGGAGCTCGAGTTCCTCCCCGTCCAGGTCCTCGCCTTCGCCGACTGGAGGGCGGCCCACGCCGACGGGCTCGTGCTCTCCACGGACACCGGGGTGAGCCGGCCCTACGGCGTGAACCCCTACGAGGGCTACGACGACCCCCTGAGCGCCCCCTTCCTGTTCGCCGGGGACCTGGACCCGCGGCTTCCTCCCAAGGAGCGGGTCCTGGCGGTGGTTGTGGGAGGGGAGCAGGTCGCCATCCCCTACCGGGCCTTCCGGGAGCGAGCGGTCGCTGGCTGGTCCGTGGTCGAGCTCAGGCTGGCCGGGACGCCGGTGGTGGCCTTCTGGAAGGAGGGCACCCTCTCGGCCCTGGACGCCGGCCGGATCCCCGAGTCCCGGGACGTGGGCGCGACGGGGGCCTTCAGCCCGGTGGTGGAGGGCCGGCGCCTCACCTTCGTGGTGGGGCCGGAGGGCATCACCGACCGGGAGACGGGCAGCCGCTGGAGCATCCTGGGGGTGGCGGAGGAGGGGCCCCTCGCCGGCACGCGCCTGGAGCGCGTGCTGGCCGTGGAGCACTTCTGGTTCGACTGGGCGGCCTTCTTCCCCGGCGGCCGGGTCTTCGGCGAGTAGGGGGGTGGCCCCCGCGAGCCGCTCGAGGGGGGTCGCCGGCCTGGCCGCCCTCCTGGCCGGGGCCGCCCTGGCGGCCCTCTGGGTGGGGACGAGCTACGCCTTCGACCTCGTCTTCCACCTCCAGCCCGCTCTGGTGGGGACGGGGACCGGGTGGGTCTACCGGGCGATCCTGGGCCGGCGGGGCACGGGGACGGAGGCCCTGGCCCTCACCGCGGGGACCGCGGCCCTGGTGGCCGGGGGCGCCGCCCTCATCGCCGCGGGAGGACGGGGGCTGGACGCGGGCTGGGTGGTGGCCGTGGTCTCGGGGGCGGGCCTGGCCTTCGGCCTTCGGCTCCTCACCAGGACGTAGCTGGCGGCCCGGCATATCTGCGGGCTCGCCGGGGTTTTGGTTCGCCGGACCGTGAGCAGGAAGCCCTGGGCAAAGGCGAGGTCTCGGGCCGGCCGGCCTCGGCCTGCTGGTGGTCCGGGGCGCCGGGAGCGGGGTGAGCCACGCCGGCGATCTCCGGGTCGGTGGGCTCTTGCGGTCCTTCTCCCTCCCCGCCCTGGAAACCGACGGAACCGTGACCTACGAAGGCTTTCGCGACCGGCCCCTCGTCCTCAACTTCTTCGCCTCCTGGTGTCCGTACTGCATCGCCGAGATGCCCGGCTTCGAGCAGGTCCACCGGGAGCTGGGGTCCCGGGTGGCCTTCCTTGGCGTCTCCCAAATGGACCGCCGGGACCTGAGCCGGGACCTGGTCCGGCGGACCGGCGTGACCTACCCGACGGCCGTGGACGCCCAGGGGGACCTGTTCCGGGCCTTCGGCGGGTTCTCCATGCCGGTCACGGTGTTCATCGCCCCCGGCGGGCGCGGGATGGACGTCCACACCGGACAGATCGACCCGCCCGACCTCCTCCGGTTCATCGCGAGCTACTTCGGGGACCAGTACACGCGGCGCGCCGCGTGAGCGTGGTGACCGCCCCCGGAGGGCTTCGGTTTCACCGCCACCACCACGGGCCTTCACGCCGCCTTCACGCCGGCGCCGTATCCAAGGCGGCGGGGAGGAGGTCGACCGTGCCTCAGGGAGCGGGACCGGGTCGGTGGGCACCGCTGCTCGTCGCGGCGGCCGCGGCGGCGGTCGTCGCGGTGGTCGGGTTCGGGGTGCCCGTGGGGACGGTGCTCGTGGTCGGCCTGCTCCTGCTGTGCCCGCTGTCCATGGCCGCCATGCACGGGGGCCACGGCCACGGCGCCCCCAGGGAACAGGGGCAGGGCGACCGAGGCACCCAGGGGCATGGGGAGCACGGGCCGCCCGGAGGCCAGGACCCGCCGGGGCGCGGGTAGGCTGGGCGGCGTGGGCGAGCAGGCCGAGGTCACCCGCCGCTACGACCGGGTGGCCCCCCTCTACGACCTGTACAACGGACCCATGGAGTGGCTCGGCCTCCGGGCCCGCCGGCAGCGGCTGCTCTCCCGGGCTCGGGGGCGGGTCCTGGAGGTGGGGGTCGGCACCGGCAGGAACCTGGAGCACTACCCGGCCGACGTGGCCCTCGTCGGCATCGACGTGTCCGGACGGATGCTCGAGCGTGCCAGGCGGCGCGCCACCAGGCTGGGCCGGGAGGTCGCCCTCGAGCGCGCCGACGTCCAGCGGCTCCCCTTCGGGGACGGGTCCTTTGACACGGCGGTGGCGACCTGCGTCTTCTGTTCCGTCCCGGATCCGGTCGGGGGCCTGGCCGAGCTCGGCCGGGTGGTCAAGCCAGGTGGCAGGGTCCTGCTGCTGGAGCACGTGCGGCCCCGGGGCGCCCTCCTCGGCCTCCTGGCCGACCTCCTGAGCCCCCTCACCCGCGGCCTGTTGGGGTTCAACCTGAACCGCAGGACCGAGGAGAGCCTGGCCGCGGCAGGCCTCGAGGTCGCCTCCGTCCGGCGGGACGGCGTCTGGCGGGAGATCGAGGCCCGGCCCGGTCGGCCCCGCTGAGGGGGGGCAGGACGCCACCGGAGCGTTGCCCACCCCGAGCCAGCGACAGCGCCAGCTCGACGACCCCGGCCAGGGGCTCGGGGACCCGGTCGCGTCGCAACGACGCGAACCTCCGCCAGGCCCGCTCGGGCTTGCGCGAGTGACCGCGCAGCCCGGCGACGCCCTCGAAGTCGGGCACCAGCTCCACGGTGCGTTGGGCGCCGGCGGCCTCCCTGATGAGGGCGTTGAGCCGGTCCTCTGCCTCGCTCGGGGGCATCCCCGCCGGAGCGTCGCGGTCGTGGAGGACGACGCACGGGACGCCGACGGAGTGGCAGATGCCGACGAAGAGGGGGATGTTGGCCTTGCCGCCGCACTCCACGATCGAGATGGCCTCGCGGTCGGCGTCGTGGCCCATGGCCCGGAAGACGAAGGGCAGCGCCAGCTTCTCGGTCCTGCCTTCCACGAGGATGGCGGCCTGGGAGAGGAACAGCTCGCCTCGCTCGGCGTCGAACTCGCTCATCGCCCGGAACTCCTCGCCAGGCGCGAGGGGTGGCGGCTGGATGATGGTCGTCCCCGTCTCCGGTGCCCTCCCCACGAGGGCGAACTCCTCCAGGCGGGCCACGTTCAGGAACGTGGGGGAGTGGGTGCTGTACATCACCTGGTTTCCGGCGGAGGCGAGGGCACGCAGGAGGCGGTACAGGTACCGCTGGGCGTGGGGCCGCAGGAACAGTTCCGGCTCCTCGATCAGCACGACCGCCCCCGTGACCTCCGAGTCGCAACAGGCCTCGATCCCCGAGACCAGGGCCTGGGCGGCCACGGCGTCCGAGCCGCGGCGCCCGTCCCGGTGGGCCGCCAGGTCGCGGAGGACCTGCGCGAGCGTGCCGGCCGGTCCTGAGGCCGGCGGGTGGGCCCCGGCGGGCATGTCGACGACCGGTCCGCTCCGGAGCGCCGCCGGCATGAACAGGACGGGCGGCAGCTCGATACCGCTGGGTCCCCGCCCGTCCACCTCCGCCCAGACAGCGGTCCCGTCCGCCAGGCGACCGTGGATCGAGACCCGCCCGTCCCGGCGGGCGGCGTCCTCGGGGCGGATCGGGGCGGCAGCCGGGTCCAGGAGGGCGCGGACCGCGGACAGGGTGTTCGACTTGCCGGCGCGTGCCTCGCCGACCAGGGCGGTCAGCGGCCCCGGGCGGAACGACACGTCGAGGAGGGAGCGGTAACCGCGCACCCGGACCTCGGCGAGTCCAAACCGAGCCACCCCGGCGGATCATAGCCCTCCCCGGCGGGGGCCCCGGGGACCGGGCGGCCGGGTGCACCCCTTGGGGCTGGGGCTCACTGCGCGTCACCGGGGCGCGGGGGCCGCGCCGAGGGAGGGACTTGCGCCCCGCCGGTCGGTGTACTACGATCAAGCGTAGTAGGAGTCAAAGGAGTTGTTCGGTCCATTGGTTGCTGGAGTGTCCCCAGGGCCGAGCGGGGGGAGGCGCGAGGACACCCCCTTCGGGCAGGTGGTGTTCGACAACGTGTTCCTGTGGCTGAGCCTCGGGGTCGCCGTCCCGGTGCTCTTCTACCTGATCTGGGGGTTCGTGGACATCGCGAGCACCCCCGAGCTGCCTGAGGCGGCGGCGATCGCCGGGGCCCCGGCGGCGGAGGCGCCGCCGCCCCCGCCGGCTGGAGCGGAGGTCGTGGAGGTGGTCCTCGACGACTTCGAGGTCCGGAGCCCCGTGACCACCTTCCAGGCGGGGGTCCCCTACCGGTTCGTGGTGACCAACCGGGGTGTTGACGAACACGAGTTCATGGTCGGGCCCACCATGCCCACGGCGGGGATGTCCATGGAGATGATGGACGAGATGGCCCTGGGGGTCATCGAGCGCGACGAGCTCGGGCCGGGGGCCACCCGGGTCCTGGACCTGACCTTCCGGGAACCCGCACCGGCGGGGGCCCTGGAGCTGTCGTGCCATCTGCCGGGCCACTGGGAGTCGGGCATGCGCCTCCCCATCACGGTCACCGGCGACGCCCAGGCTCCCGCAGAGCAGGTGGAAGAGCACGGGGATCACTCGTAGGAGCGGCCGTGGCGATCAGCGTTCCGGAGCGGGTCTGGTGGAAGCCCCTGGGCAAGCAGGAACGGCTGTGGTTCGCGGTGGGCGCCGGGTTCCTGCTCCTGCTGTTCGGCTCCATGCCCGTCTGGCACATCTTCGCCGAGCAGCACACCCCCGGCGAGTACTACCGGGTGGATCCCGCGAGGTTCCGGGCGCTCACCGAC
>CAYVCH010000029.1:0-14915 GCA_964449755.1 uncultured Actinomycetes bacterium | reverse complement strand
CGTGGGGCGGGGCTTGCCCCCGCCAGCGCCGTAGGGCGGGGCTTGCCCCCGCCCGGCCCGTGGGACGCGGCTCGCCCCCGCCAGCGACCGCCCCTCAGACCGCCGCCCGGGCCTTCTCCAGGTCGTCCGCCCCGATGACCACCCGGGTCCGGGTGGCCAGGTAGACGAGCTCGATGTTGGCGCCGGCGTTCGCGATCCTCCGGGCCACCTCGCCCAGGGCTCCGGGCCGGTCCTCGACGTCGAGGACCAGGACGTCCCGGTCCCCCTCGACCTTGATGCCCGCGCCCTCCAGGGCGCTTCGGGCGGCGGCGGCGTCCTCCACCAGGACGTGGATGACGCCCCGACCGTCGACGGCGATCCCGGCGACGCCGTCGATGTTCACGCCGGCCCGCCCCAGGGCCTCCCCCATGTCGGCCAGGGTCCCGGGGCGATCCTCCAGGATCACGGTGAGGTCCTTGGCCACGGCGACCTCCTTTCCCCTGCTTCCCCCGCGTCTTACCCCCGCGCGGGCGGGCAGGTCAATCCCCCCGGGTCGTGTGGCACGATGGGCCCGTGCCGGAGCTGCCCGACGTGGAGGCCGTCCGCCGGTTCCTGGAAGCCGCCGCCCTGCGCCGGCCCATCGTGCGGGTGGAGCTGCTCGCCCCGGAGATGCTCGGCGGCGCCACCCCCGGAGCCCTCCGGAGGAGCCTCGCCGGGAGGGCCCTCGAGGCCACCCATCGCCACGGGAAGTGGCTCTTCGCGCGGGCAGCGGGCGGCCCCTGGCTCGTCCTGCACCTCGGCATGACCGGGGACCTCCGCCAGCTTGGCCCGGCCGAGGACCTCCCCGTCCACGCCCGCCTGCTCCTCGCCTTCGGGGACGGCTGGCGCCTGGTCCTCGTCGACCAGCGCAAGCTCGGCCGGATCGACCTGGCCGCAGACCCCGCCGCCTTTGCGGCCTCCCGGGGCCTTGGCCCCGATGCCCTCGGCCTCCCCGCCCCCGCCTTCGAGGCGGCCCTGGCGGGCCGCCGGGGCGCTGTGAAGACCGCCCTTTTGGACCAGCGGGTGGTCGCGGGCATCGGGAGCATCTACGCCGACGAGGTCTGCTTCCAGGCCGGGATCCACCCCGCCGCCCGCCTGGATCGCCTGGACCGGACGGCCCGGCTCCGGCTGGCGCGGGCGGCGGGCCGCGTCCTCAGGGCCGCCGTGGAGCGGGGGGCCCGGGCCGAGCGGTTTCCCCGCGGGTGGCTCATCCCCTGGCGGGAGGCGGGGGCACCGTGTCCCCGCTCGGACGGAGTGGTCCAGCGGATCCGGGTGGGTGGGCGGAGCACCTATCTCTGTCCCGCCTGCCAGGGAGGGGCCCGGTGAGCGGGCGGGTCTGGGTGGGCACGAGCGGGTGGTCCTACGACCACTGGGAGGGGGCCTTCTACCCCCCCGGGGTCCCCCGCTCCCGCTGGTTCCAGGCCTACGCGGCCCGGTTCCCCACGGTGGAGATCAACTACAGCTTCTACCGGCTGCCCTCGGAGGCGACCTTCCGGCGGTGGCACGAGGCCGCCCCCGAAGGCTTCCGGTTCGCCGTGAAGGGCAGCCGGTTCATCACCCACGTCCGCCGCCTGGCGGGCTGCGAGGAGGAGGTCCGCCGGTTCCTCGGCCGGGCCGCCGGTCTCGGGGAACACCTGGCCGTCGTCCTCTGGCAGCTTCCGCCGAACCTCGAGGCCGACCCCGAGCGCCTCCGGGGCTTCTGCCGGATGCTGCCGGGCGGCGTCCGCCACGCCGTCGAGTTCCGCCACCCCTCCTGGCTCACCGAGGAGGTCCTCCAGGTCCTGCGGGAGCACAACGTCGCCCAGGTGGCGGTGAGCTCCACCATCATGCCCCGGGACTTCACCGCCACCGCCGACTTCGTCTACGCCCGCTTCCACGGCCTGAGCGAGGGGTACGCCCACGACTACTCGAGGGCGGAGCTCCGACCCTGGGCCGAGTTCCTCCGGCAAGCGGCCGCCCGCGGCCTCGAGGGATACGCCTACTTCAACAACGACGCCCTGGCCCGGGCCCCGAAGAACGCGGCGGAGCTGGTGGCCCTGGTGGGTGAGGCGGCGGTCCCGTGGGAGGGTGGACGTGCGGCGGGGCGACCGCCGACGGCGTGCCGGTAGACTCCCCCCGTGCTCCCCACCGTCCCCACCTCACCCAAGCGGCTGGACGACTACGTCGAGACCGCCGGGGAGGAGGCCGTCGGGCGCCTCCGGGAGGCGGCCAAGCCCCTCCAGGGGGCCCGCGTCCTGCAGCTGAACAGCACGGCCTTCGGCGGCGGGGTCGCCGAGCTCCTCCAGACCCAGGTGCCCCTCCTCGTCGACCTCGGGATCGACACCACCTGGGCCGTCATCGAGGCCCCCGAGGAGTTCTTCGCGCTCACCAAGGGAATCCACAATGCGCTCCAGGGGGCGCCCCTGGACTGGGGACCCGAGCAGGAGGCCCGGTACCGGGAGACGATGCGGGCGAACGCCTCCGTCCTCGCGGACCTCGCCGAGCCCTTCGACTTCGTCGTGGTCCATGACCCCCAGCCGGCGGGGCTCCTCCTCGCCCTCGAGGAGCTGGGGGGCCACCGTGGCACGTGGGTCTGGCGGTGCCACCTCGACCTCTCCAGCCCGAACCCCACCGTCTGGGCCTTCTTCGAGCCCGTGGTGAACCGCTACGACGCCGCCATCTTCACCATGGAGGGCTACCGCCAGCCCGGCGTGGTCGGTCCCCACGTCGCGTTCATCCCCCCCTCCATCGACCCCCTGTCGCCCAAGAACGTCCCCATCTCTCCCGAGACCCTCCACGAGGTGCTGGTGCGCTACGGCATCGACCCCGACCGGCCCCTCATCACCCAGGTCTCCCGGTTCGACCCATGGAAGGACCCCACCGGCGTCATCGACGCCTTCTTCCTGGCCCGCATGGAGGTCCCCGACCTCCAGCTCCTGATCGCCGGCTCCCTCGCCCACGACGACCCCGAGGGGCTCCGCTTCCTCGACCTCACCGACGCCCGCCGGGAGGGCCACCCCGACATCCACCTCCTCACCGACCTCCAGGGCATCGGCAACACCGACATCAACGCGTTCCAGCGGGCCTCCACGGTGGTGGTCCAGAAGTCCCTCCGGGAGGGCTTCGGCCTCGTGGTGAGCGAGGCCATGTGGAAGGGGAGGCCCGTGGTCGGCGGTGACGTGGGCGGCATCCGCCTCCAGGTGGTCGACGGCGAGACGGGGTTCCTCGTGGGCTCCGTGGAGGAGTGCGCCGAGCGGGTCGTGGAGCTCCTCCGCGACCCGGCGAGGCGGGAGCGGATGGGGGCCGCCGCCCGGGAGCGGGTCCGTCAGCGCTTCCTCTGCCTCCGGGAGCTCGAGGACCTGGTGCGCCTCATGGCCTCCCTCGCGTGACCGGCGTCATCCCGGGCGGGCCGCTTCCGACCCCGTCCCGGCCTCGGTCACGATGAGGAGGGGGCAGGGGGCCTCCCGGGCCACGGCCTTCAGGGTCTCCGCCCGCCCCTCGCCGGCGTCCTGCTTCCAGCTCATCACGATGAGGTCCGCCCTGAGGCGCCGGGCGGCCTCCAGGATGGACCCGACGGCGGGGCCGGCGGCCACCTCCAGGGAGACCCGCACGCCCTCGGTGCACCGGCAGAAACGCCGCTCGAACTCCTGTCGCCACGCCTCCCAGTCGTAGCCTGGGTGGTCCACCACTCGGGGCACCGGCAGGCCCCCGGGGCCCAGGGCCGCCTCCACCTGTGGGACGTGGAGGACCAGGATCTCGGCACCGCAGACGTCGCCCAGCTGATCGGCGGCCTCCATCCCGCTCGTCGCCGCCGGGCTCCCCTCGTGGGGAACGAGGATGCGGCGGAGGTTCCTCGGCACCCGGGCGCCCGGCGGGACGAAGAGGACGGGCTCGCCACCGGCACCGGCGACCAGGGCCGCCTCGACGGCCGCCCCCTCGCCCCCGGCCCGCAGCTCCCACCCCGCACGACGGGCCATGGCCCGGGCCCGGGCCTCGGCGCCTTCGGGGACCAACAGCACCGGGTTCATCCTCGTGCCACCTCCTCCAAGTGGGCCCACCCGCCGCTCCGGCGGCGGGCCTCGTAGGTACCGGCCGGACGCCGCCTGAGGGGCTCGTCCCCGGCGGCGACCAGGGCGGGTTCAAAGAGCCGCACCACGAGCCGCTCGGCCGTCGCCTCCACCCGCAGCCGGCTCCCCCGCCAGCGCAGGGGGAAGGCGAGGCGACGCCAGGTGGGCGGCAGACGGGGGTCCAGGCGCAGGCCGTCTCCCTCGAGCCGGAGGCCGCCGAAGCCGAAGACCGCGGCCTGCCAGAGTCCCCCCTGGGCCGCGAGGTGCACGCCCTGCGAGGCGTTGCCCATCCGGTCACCCAGGTCGATCTCGGCGGCCAGGCGGAAGGCCGCCAGGGCCTCCTCCAGCTCCCCCACCCGGGCGGCCACGGTGGCGTGGACCGGGGGCGAGAGGGAGCTGCCGTGGGAGCAGCGCGGCTCGTAGTGGCGGTAGTTGGCGGCGGCCACCTCAGGCGGGAAGAGCTCGGGCAGGAGGTGGAGGAGCATCACCACGTCGGCCTGCTTGATCACCTGGCTCCTCGGCAGCCGGCGGCGACCGAGGACGAGCTCGGCCGCGAAGGGCCGTTCGGCCAGGTCGGCGGCGCGCACGTCCTCCAGCCTGAAGTAGCCGGCGAACTGCTCCAGGAGCAGGGTCTCGGGGTCGAAGCCGTCCACCAGGCCCGCCGCCACCTCTCGCCAGCGGCGGAGGTCCCTGCCCCGCACCCCCAGCTGGTCCGCCAGGCCCCGCCCGTCGGGCCCCAGGAGGTCGAGAACCTCCAGGCCCCGCTCGAGGTTCCACCGGGCCATGACGTTGGTGAAGGCGTTGTCGCGGACGTCCTCGTGGTACTCGTCGGGACCGATGACGGGCCCGATGTGGAACCGCCCGTCTCGGCCTCGGCGGGCCCGGGAGGACCAGAACCTGGCCGTCTCCAGGACCAGCTCGGCCCCCATCTCCAGGAGGAAGTCCCGGTCCCCCGTGGCCTGCCAGTACCGCCAGGCGGCCCAGGCCACGTCGGCCGACACGTGGTGCTCCAGGGCCCCCGTTCGGACCGGGACCACGGTGCCGTCGGGCAGGCGGGCCGCGGTGGGGGTCACGTCCTCCCCCGTGTCCGCCGACTCCCAGGGGTAGAGGGCCCCCCGGAACCCCAGGGCCCGGGCCCGATCCCGGGCCGCCGGCAACGTCCGGTACCGGTAGGCGAGGAGGGCTCGGGCGGTGGGCGGGTGGGTGAGGGCGAGGAAGGGCAGGACGAAGACCTCGGTGTCCCAGAACACGTGGCCACGGTAGCCGGGGCCGGTGAGCCCCCGGGCTCCCACGGATCCCAGGTCCCGCTCCGGGTCGCCGGCGGAGATCAGGTGGTACAGGGCGAAGCGGAGGGCCCGCTGGGCTTCCGGGTCGCCTTCCACGACCACGTCGGCGTCCCGCCAGCGCGCCCGCCAGGCCACCACGTGGCGCGCCCGCAACCGGGGAAGGCCCTCGGCGGCGGCCCGGCGGACCGTCTCCTCGACCCCGGGTGGGGGCTCGGCGCCGGGGCCGGCCACCGCCACCACCCGCCGCAGGACGCCGCCCTCCCCCGCCGAGGCCACAGCGAAGGAGGCGGCCGCGCCGTCCCGGGCGCGCAGCTCCACCACCGCGCAGCCCTGCCCGGACCGCAGGGTCACCGCCGCCAGGGGAGGAGCGGGGGGCGAGGGGAGGACCTCGGCCTCGAGGGCCACCGGCCCTCCGGCCTCCAGCTCGGCCTCGAGACCCATGAGGTCCCGGTCGGCCAGGGAGGCGAAGCGGGCGGTGCGGAGACGTGCCTCCCGACCCGACGGCAGCCGGTGGCGCCAGGTCCGGAACAGGATCCCCCGGCGGAGGTCCAGGACCCGTCGGTGCTCCAGGACCTGGCCCGAGTCCAGGCTCAGCGCCTCCCCGGCCACCCGGGGGGCCAGACGGGTCCAGCCGAGCCCCGGGACCAGCTCGGGGCCGTCGGGCTCCGCCCGACCGAAGAACCCGGCCAGGTAGACGGCGGGGGCCGAGGCCGCACTCCCCTCCTCCACCGAGCCCCGGGTGCCCGTCCGGCCGTTGGCCACGGCGCACCAGGACTCCACCTCCCGCTCCCGGAAGGGGTCGAATCCCTCCACCTCGAGCCGCCAGGCGGGGTCCGGGACTGGCTCGGGAAAGCGCGACAGCCGCTTCGCCAGGCTCTCCAGCAGCGCTGCGGCCCGCCGGAGCCCGTCCGCCACGGTCGCGGCGGTCGCCCCCTCCCCCCACACCTCGTCCAGGAAGCTCGCGACCGGGTCGGCCCCCGGAGGGGCCCGCCACACGAGGGCGGGCACCCCGTCCTGGACGACGTGGGCCTCCTGCCCCGCACAGAGGAACAGCCGCCCGGGCCCGGGGACCCGCGGGGCCCGGGTGTCCAGGATGGCCAGGTCCCCGGACACCACGACGACGACGTCCACCCCGAGCGCCGAGAGCTCCCGCAGGGGCGCAGCCAGGGCCCTCCACCGGACGCGCCGGCGGACCCGCCCCAGGCGGAGCACCACCACGTCCGCCGCCCCAGCCGGGCTGGCATCCCCGGCGGGGGCCCGTCTGGACCTCGTCGCCACCCCCTCCATGATCTCGCTCCCGGCAGGCCGTCGCCGGGGACGGCCGACCCCGCGCCCCGGGGCCCATGGCCCCGTCCCCGCCCTGCCGCCGGGCGCTGCGCGCGACAGCGCGCCTCCACCTACCCCGCCCGGGCCAGGTCGGCGAGGAGCTCCAGGAAGGAAGGGACCTCCTCCGGGCCTCGGAGGGCGTACCGGGCCGCCGTGGGCCGGTCGTCGCCCTCGCCCCGGACCACCACGGCGAGCCCCTCCCCGGCGACGGCCCGGAAGGCGTCCTCGTCGGTCTCGTCGTCGCCGACGTAGACGGGCAGCACCCCCGGCCGGGAGGGCCCCAGGACCCCCAGGAGGAACCGCAGGGCCCGGCCCTTGTCCCAGGGCAGGCCCGGGCGCAGCTCCAGGACCCCCTTGCCCCCCGTCCGCCGGAGCCTGGGGTGGCGGCGGGCGACCTCCTCCACCACGGCCTCCACCTCGGGGACCCGGGCCGGCTCGGCACGGCGGACGTGGACGGCCACGGCGAAGGCCTTCCGCTCCACCTGGACCCCCGGGACCTGCCCCAGGCGGGCGCCCAGCTCCGTGCCGGCCGCCTCGAGGTCGGACAGGAACTCCCGGCCCCGCTGGTGGCGCGAGCCGTCGGGCCCGAGGAGGTCGAAGCCGTGGCTGCCCGCGTACCAGATGCCGTCCACCCCCACCAGGGCCCGCACGTCGGCCAGGTCCCGACCGCTCACGACCGCCACCGGACAGTGGCCCGCCAGCCGCTCGAGGGCCCGGCGCGTCCCGGCGGGGAGGAGGGCGTCCTCGGGACGGTCCACGATGGGGGTGAGGGTCCCGTCGTAGTCGAGGAAGACGGCGGGCCGCCGCCCCTCGAGGAGCCGGGCGACCTCCTCCCGCCGCTCCAGGACGAGGGGCAGGTCCCGCACGGGGCCGGCGCCGGCGGGGTCGGGCGAGCCCCCCGGCGGGGCCAGCTCCAGCTCCGACAGGTCGCCGACCACGACGTCGGCCCCGGCCTCCCGCAGGGCCTCGGGGTGGCCCGTGCGGTCCACCCCGACGACCAGGGCGAAGCCGCCCCGGCGGCCGGCCTCCACCCCGGCCAGGGAGTCCTCCACCACCGCCGCCCGGGAGGGGTCCACCCCCAGCCGCCGGGCGGCCTCCAAGAACACGGCCGGCTCGGGCTTGCCGGGCAGCCCGAGCCGGTCGGCGTCCGCCCCGCTCACCCGGGCGTCGAACAGCTCGAGGACGCCGGCCGCCCGCAGGACCTGCTCCATGTTCCGGCTGGCCGAGATGACGGCCGTGCCCACCCCCCGGGCTCGCAGCTCGCGCACCAGGGCCACCGTCGCGGGGTAGGCCCGGGCGCCGTGCTCCCTGAGGTGCGCGAGGAACAGACGGTTCTTCCGGTTGCCCAGGCCACAGACGGTCTCGCGGTCCGGCGGGTCCCGGGGGTCCCCCTCGGGGAGGGAGATCCCTCGGGAGCCGAGGAAGCTCCGCACCCCGTCGTACCGCGCCTTGCCGTCCACGAAGCGGCGGTAGTCCCGGTCGGCGTCGAAGGGGACGAAGGGCTCGCCGGTGCGCCGCGATCGCTCCTCGAGGTAGCCGTCGAAGAGGCGCTTCCAGGCGGCCGCGTGGACCGAGGCCGTGTCGGTGACGACCCCGTCCATGTCGAAGATGACGGCCTGCAGCCGGTCGCCCGGGATGACCGCGCCCGGCCGGGCCGCCTCCCCCCGGCCCTCCGCCTTGCCGGCCACGGTGCAAGCCTAGCCCCGCAGGCCCCACCCGCGGGCACGGGGATCGGCCAGAATGGAGGCGCCCGCCGGGGCGCCCCCCGGTCCGGCCCGGCGGCAAGGAGGCAGGGGTGGTGGAGCAGGACATCCGGCTCGGGCGGATCGCCGGGATCCGGGTGGGGATGAACTGGAGCGTCCTGGTGGTCTTCTGGCTCATCACCTGGAGCCTGGCGGGGGAGCGGTTCCCCCACCAGTACCCCGGGCGGCCGCCGGCCGCCTACTGGGCCGCCGGCCTGGCCACGGCCCTGCTGTTCTTCGCCTCGCTCCTCGCCCACGAGATGGGGCATGCCCTCGTGGCTCGCCGGGCCGGGGCCGCGGTGGAGGGCATCACCCTCTGGCTCTTCGGAGGCGTGGCCAGCATCCGCGGCGAGTCCACCGACCCCCGGGCCGAGCTGCGCTTCACCGTCGTGGGCCCCCTGGTCAGCCTGGGCCTCGCCGGGACCTTCGCCCTCGTCGCCCTGGCCCTCGGCGCCTCCGGGGCCCCGGACCTGTCGGTGGGCGCCTCCTGGTGGCTGGCCATCATCAACGCGGTGCTGGCCGGGTTCAACCTGGTCCCGGCCTTCCCCCTGGACGGCGGCCGGGCCCTGCGGGCCGTGCTGTGGCGGCGCCGGCGTGACCGGGTCTCGGCCACCCGGACAGCGGCCGCCGCGGGACGGGCCTTCGGCTACCTCCTCATCGCCGCCGGGCTGCTGGAGTTCGCCCTCGTCCTCTCCCTGGGCGGCCTGTGGTTCGTCTTCCTGGGCTGGTTCCTGCTGGGCGCCGCCCGGGCGGAGGAATCGTCGGTGCTGCTCCGGGCGGCCCTGCGGCACGTCCGGGTGGCGGACATCATGTCCCGGGACCCCGTGGCGGTGCCCGCCGGCACCACCGTGGCCGAGTTCATCGAGGACTTCGCCATGGCCCACCGGTTCACCACCTTCCCCGTGCGCGACCCCGCCGGCTCGGTGGTGGGGCTCGTCACCCTCTCCCGCATCAAGGAGGTGCCCCGGGACCGGCGGGCGACGACGTCGGTGGGGGAGGTGGCCTGCCCCCTGGCGGAGGTCCCGACGGCCGCCCCCGGGGACCCCGCCGTCGTCCTGCTCGAGCGGATGCGCGAGGACCGGGCCGACGGCCGGGCCCTGGTCCTGGAGGACGGGAGGCTGGCGGGCATCGTGTCCCCCCGGGACGTGCGCCGGGCCCTGGACCTCGCGGGCCTGCGAGGCGAGGGGGAGGGGACCGGCTGACGTCAGCCGGCCAGGATCCGGCCCAGCTCCTCCAGGCTCTCCAGGTTGTGCCCCGGCAGGAAGAGGTCGACGGAGGGGAGGGCCGCCGCCATCCCCCGGGCCAGGGGCTCGTAGCGAGGGCTCCCCTTGAGCGGGTTCACCCAGACGACCCGGTGGGCCAGCCGGCGCAGTCGCGCCATCTGGCCCCGCAGCAGCTCCGGGTCCCCCCGCTCCAGGCCGTCGGAGCAGATCACCACCACGGCGCCCCGCAGCGTTGCCCGCTGGCTCCACCCGTCCAGCAGGGCCTTCATGGACTCGCCGATGCGGGTGCCCCCCTCCCAGTCCTCCACCAGCCGCCCGACCTCGCGCAGGGCCCGGTCGGGGTCCCGGACCCGCAGGGTCCTGGTCACCCGCGTGAGGCGGGTGCCGAAGCAGAAGACCTCCACCCTGCGGCCCGCCGCCATGGCCGCGTAGGCGAACTGGAGGAGGGCCCGGGAGTAGGGGGCCATGGACCCCGAGACGTCCAGGACGAGGACCAGGGGGCGGACCCGGCTCCCCCGCCGCCGCCAGGCCCGGTGGAAGGGCTCCCCCTGGGTCCTCAAGGCGCGGCGCAGGGTGCGCCGGAGGTCGAAGCGCCCGCCCTTGGGGGCGGGCTCGAGCCGGCGGGTCCTCCGTCCGGGCAGCAGCACCTCCAGCCGCCGGATCAGCCGGGCCATCCGCTCCCGCTCCTCCTCGGTGAGCTCGTCGAAGGACTTGTGCCGGAGCACCTCCGCCGCGCTGGCCACGATCCGCAGGGCCGCCTCGCCCTCGGGCTCCTCCTCGCCCGCCAACCGCCACGAGGCGGCCACCCCGGCCTCCTCGGCCCGCAGCTCGCCCGGTGCCCCGGCCTCCGCCGGTCGCGGGGCCGGGCGCGGCCCCTCTGGCTCCTCCGCCGGCGGCCACGCACCCCGGAACCACTCCTCGAAGGCGGCATCGAAGACCCCCACGTCCTCGGGCTTCGCGATGAGCGTCGCCCGGCCGGCCCAGTACAGGTCCTCCCGGCCGGCGGGGGCCAGGACGCCCACGGCCCGGCAGAAGGCGAGGATCCTGCCGGTGCCCACGGGCAGGCCCCGCCGGCGCAGCTCGCGCCCGAAGCCCACCAGGCGCGCCAGGACCTCCGCCTCAGGCATCCTCAGCCGCCCCGCCGCCGGCGGGCCCCGCCGGTTCCACCACCTCCAGCAGGCGGTCCCGGGCGAGCTGCTGGTCCTCGTGGTCCTTGAGGACCGCGCCCAGGGTCGCCCCGGCCACCTCCCCGTCCAGGTGCTCCACGCCGAGGAAGGCCAGGGCCCTGGCCCAGTCGATGGTCTCGGCCACCCCCGGCCGCTTCGCGATGTCCAGGTCCCGGAGGCGGGCCACCGCGCTCGCCACCTGCCGGGCCAGGGACTCCGACACCTCCGGTGCCCGGAGCCGGATGATCTCCACCTCCCGCTCCAGGGAGGGGTGGTCGATCCAGTGGTACAGGCAGCGCCGCTTGAGGGCGTCGTGCAGCTCGCGGGTCCGGTTGGAGGTCACCACCACGGCGGGCGGCTCCTCCGCCACCACCTGGCCGATCTCGGGGATGGTGACGGCGAACTCCGAGAGGATCTCCAGGAGGAAGGCCTCGAACTCGTCGTCGGCTCGGTCCAGCTCGTCCACCAGCAGGACGGCCCTGGACCCGGCCCGGATGGCCGCCAGGAGGGGGCGCTCCACCAGGAACTGGGGGCCGAAGAGGTCCTCCACGTGGGCCTCGGCCCGCTCCGCCTCCATGGCGCGGACGGCGATGAGCTGCCGGGAGTAGTTCCACTCGTACAGGGCCTGGCTCGCGTCGATCCCCTCGTAGCACTGCAGGCGGATCAGCTGGCGGTGGAGGACCGCCGCCAGGACCTTCGCCACCTCGGTCTTGCCGACCCCGGCCTCACCCTCCAGGAGCAGGGGCTTGTCCAGGGAGACCGCGAGGTAGATGGCGGTGGCGAGGCCCCGGTCGGCGAGGTAGGACTCGCCCCGGAGGGCGAGCTGCAGCTCCTCCACCGAGTCGAAGGGAAGACGTCTCATGGATGCAGGGTAGCGGCTCCCCGGGCGGGTGGGGGAGGGGCGCCACCGGGGCGCCGGAGGAAGTCCCCAACCTCCCACAGGGTTTTCCACACCCGTCGGGGCAGAACGGGGGCAGAGCGACAACAAATCTCGCCGCACCACCTGGGGGTTCGGATTTCCCCACCGCTTTCCCCTTCACAGCCGAGGGACCCTGCGTCTAGGGTCCCCGCCACGGGGGCCGGCCTCGGTGGCCCCGCCGGACGGCGTCGGGGGCAAGCGGGGGACGGGATGGTCCGGGGGCTGGAGTGGCAGGATCGCGCTCGCTGTCGTGACCACGACGTGGACATCTTCTTCCCCGAGGACGGGGGGTCGGCCAGGGCCGCGAAGCGCATCTGCGCCCTGTGCCAGGTCCGCCTGGAGTGCCTGGACTACGCGCTCCGGCGGGCTGAGCCCGAGGGGGTGTGGGGCGGGCTGACGGTGGAGGAGCGGCGGCGGCTCCGCCGCCTCCGCCGCGCTTCGGCGTGAGCCCCCGTCAGCCCGCCCCCTCGGCCAGGATCCTGGACACGGCTGCCCGGAGGGTGTCCCGGACCCGGTCCATGCTGGCGGGGTCCGGGTAGGGGCGCCGGGGCCAGAAGAACCCCCGGAGCCCGTCGCCCTTCCTCCGGGGCACCACGTGCACGTGCAGGTGGGGCACGCTCTGGCTCACCCGGTTGTTGACGGCCACGAAGGACCCCTCCGCCCCCAGCCCCTCCTCCAGGGCCCGCGCGAGCAGCCGGGCCGCCGAGAACAGCGGCTCGAGGAGGGCCGGAGGAAGCTCCGCCAGGGTCTCGTGGTGCTCCCGGGGCACGACCAGACAGTGGCCGGGGAACAGCGGCCGGCGGTCCAGGAACGCCACGCAGGTCCCGTCCTCGAACACGAGGTGGGCCGGGGCGGCCCCCCTCGCGATGTCGCAGAACCCGCAGCCCGGCGCCCCCGGGTCGGCCCTTCCCACGCCTCCAGCTTCGCACACGCCCGCTCGGGCCCTCCGGGAGACCGTCCCTGCCTCGCGCCACCGCGCCCGGCGAGGGAACATGGGAACGGGGACCACCGTCCTACAGGGTGGATCGGAACCCATGGCCGAGGCGCGGCGCGCAGGCTCTCCGCTCGTCCCGCACGACCTCGTCCTCCGGCCGGGGCGTCCGGCGCCGTCGGTCGCCGGTGGCGTCCTCCGCCGGGCCCTGCGCCTGGCCGGGCTCCTCCTCCGCGTGGTCCTGGTGACGGCCCTCGGGGTGGGGCTCGCCGCCGCCTCCCTGGGCGCCGCCGCCGCGGGCCTGCGGGCCGGGGCGGAGGTCGCGGCGGGAAGTCCCCTCTGGCGCTCCCTCGAGGGTCCCGTCCTCGACCTCGACCGGCCCCTCCCCATCCCCAGGTTCCCCGAGCGCTCCACCCTCTACGCGGCCGACGGTTCCGTCCTCCAGCACCTGTACCTCCGCTTCAACCGCACGTACGTTCCCCTCCCCCGCCTGCCTCCGGCGACGGTCCGCGCCGTCCTGGCCATCGAGGACGCCCGCTTCTACGAGCACGGCCCCGTGGACCCCCTGGCCGTCGTCCGGGCCGCCATCGCGAACCTGCGGGCGGGGACCGTCGTGCAGGGCGCCTCCACCATCTCCCAGCAGGTGGTGCGGAACGCGAGGGCCGCCGGCATCGGCCGCGAGGTGACCCTGGAGCGCAAGCTGAAGGAGGTCCTCGCGGCCTGGCGCCTGGAGCGGACCTACGGCAAGGACCAGATCCTGGAGCTGTACCTGAACCAGGTGTACCTGGGGCACGGCACCTACGGCCTGGGGGCGGCGGCCCGCTACTACTTCGGCGTCGCCGCCTCCCGGCTCACCCTCGCTCAGTCCGCCCTCCTCGCGGGGATGATCGCCGCGCCCCAGCGGTTCGACCCCATCACCAGCCCGGCGGCGGCGCGGGAACGACGGGCGGCGGTGCTGCAGCGGATGCTCGAGCTGGGGTGGATCGACGGCGCCCGCTACGACCGGGCCGCGTCGGCGCCCCTCGGTCTGTCGCCGCTCCGTCGGCGGGCGGCGGCCGCGGGTCCCACGACCTTCTGGGAGCAGCACGTGGTCCAGAGCTTCCTCGGCGACCCCCGCTTCGGCGAGACCTTCCGCCAGCGCAAGCGGCTGCTGTTCCAGGGGGGCCTCCGGATCTTCACGACCCTCGACCCGCGGCTCCAGCGCGTGGCCGAGCGGGTCCTGCGGGAGCGGATGACCGGCCCGGGCCTGCCCCAGTCCGCCCTGGTGGCGGTGGAGCCCGGGACCGGCGCCATCCGGGCCATGGCCGTCGGCAACTGGCCCTTCGGCCGGCGCCGCTACAACCTCGCCACCGCCCCCGGCGGGGGGCGGAGCGCCGGCAGCGCCTTCAAGGTGTTCACCCTGGCGGCGGCCCTGCTGGAGGGCATCCCCCCGAGCCGCGTCTACAACGGCGACTCGCCCAAGGTGGTCCGGACCTGCGGGGGCGGCGAGACCTGGCGGCTGCGCAACGCCGAGCCGGGGTCGGGGAACTACACCCTGGCCCAGGCCACGGTCCACTCGGTGAACACCGTCTTCGCCCAGGTCATCGACGAGGTGGGCCCGGAGACGGTGGCCCGGGTGGCCCACCGGATGGGCATCGCCAGCCCCCTCGTGCCGGTCTGCCCCCTCACCCTCGGGACCTCCGCGGTCACGCCCCTCGAGATGACCGCCGCCGTCGCGACCCTGGCCTCGGGCGGCGTGGCCTGCGAGCCCTACGCCATCGAGCGGGTGGTGGGGCCCGGGGGCGAGCTGCTGTTCCGAGCGGAGCCCCGGTGCCACCGGGCCCTCCCCGCCTGGGTGGCGGCCCTGGAGACCTCCATCCTCCAGGAGGTGGTCCGCTCGGGGACCGGCTGGCGGGCGGACATCGGCCGGCCCGCCGCGGGCAAGACCGGCACCGCCCAGGACCACCGGGACGCCTGGTTCGTGGGCTACGTCCCCCAGCTCGCCGCCGGGGTGTGGGTGGGCTACGCCCGGGCGGAGCTGCCCATCCCCGCCCTCCCCGGCTACGGCCCCGCCTTCGGCGGCGTCCTGGCGGCCCCCATCTGGCACGACTTCATGGCCTCGGCCACGGGCCGGCTGCCGGTGGAGGCGTTTCCACCGCCGCCGGAGCCTCCCGCCCTGCCGACGCCACCACCCCCGCCGAGCCCCTCCGCCGCCCCCGGCGGCGGTTGAGCCCGGGCCCGGACCGCCCGCCTCCTACTGGCCCAGCGGCACGATGCCC
>CAYVCH010000028.1:0-15158 GCA_964449755.1 uncultured Actinomycetes bacterium | reverse complement strand
CCAGGGTCCGGCGCAGCAGGTCGGCCGACTGGCGGCGGACGGCCGGGTCCGGGGAGGCCAGGTTCACCAGGTAGGGGGCGTGGACGAGGAGGGGCGCCAGCCCGGCTGTGCCCAGGCCCCGGCGGAGGGCGGCCAGCTCGGCCTCGCCGTGGGCGGGGGGCGCCCAGCCCCGGGGGTTCGACAGAAAGACCTGCACGGCCTCGGCCCCCCGTCGGCGGGCCGCCGCGACCACCGAGGAGAGACGGCCGCCGGTGGGGACGTGGGCGCCGATGCGCACGGCGGAAGGATGCCGGATCCCGGGGCGGGCGTCCCCGGCTCAGGCCACGTAGACGGTGACCGTGGCGCCGGAGCGGACCACCGTGCCGGGCTCGGGGTCCTGGCCCACCACCTTCCCGCTCACGCCGCTCGGCACCTGCACCACCCGGGGGACCAACCCGTCGGCCCGGATGGCCGCCACCGCCGCCTCCCGCTCCATGCCCAGGTAGCTGGGGAGGGGGAACCGCCGGGGCCCCCTGGAGACCACGATCGTCACCGTCGAGCCGGCGGGGGCCTCGACCCGGGGGGCCGGGTCCTGGCTGATGACGTAGCCCCGGTCCACGGCCTCGGAGAACCGCTCCACGGTGACCACGTCGAAGCCGGCCTCCGCCAGCAGACGGGCGGCCTCCTCCGCCGGGCGGGCGAGGACCCGGGGGACGGGGACGGGGGGCGGTCCCCTGGAGACCACGAGGGCGACGGCGTCCCCCTCGTGGGCCCGGGCCCCCGCGGCGGGTCGCTGGCGCACGACCAGGCCCGCCGGGACCCGGTCGTCGAAGGCCCGGCGGACCTCGCCCACCAGGCCGACCCTGGCCAGGGCGGCCCTGGCTTCGGCCAGGGTGAGCCCCTGGACGGCCGGGACCTCGACGGGCCTCGGTCCCAGGGAGGGGACGAGGGTCACGGTCTCGCCCCGCTCGAGCACGGTCCCCGGAGGCGGCTGGGCCCGGATCACGGCCCCCTCGGGGACCTCCAGGGAGTAGACGCCCTGGGCGACCCGGACCACCAGACCCGCCTCCTCGAGCTCCCGCTGGACCTCCCCCAGGGGTCGGCCGCTCACCCGTGGCACCGTCGTCTGCCGGGGCAGCAGGTAGGCCCACGCCCCCCAGGCGGTGGCGGCCAGCGCCAGCACGGCGAGCACCAGGCCGGCCGCACGCCGCCCCAGGGACCGCCGGGGGGCGGTCCGGTGCCGCGCCCGGGGGATGGCCACGGTCGGGGCGTGGGCCGCCTCCGGCGCCTCCCGGTCCATGAGGTCGGCCACGACCTCGCCCAGGGGCCGGGCCGGGGGAAGGCCCGGCAGCTCCCGCTCCAGGTCGCGGCGCATCTCCGCGGCCGACGCCGGGCGCAGCTCCCGGTCGCGTTCGGTGGCGGACAGGATGAACCCGTCCAGGCCCGGGGGCAGGCCCGGCACGAGCCGGGAGGGCCGGGGGACCCGGTCGGTGAGGTGGCGGCGGGCCACGGCCAGGGGGGTCTCGCCGGAGAAGGGCAGGTGGCCGGTGAGCAGCTCGAAGCCGACGATGCCCAGGGAGTACAGGTCCGTCCGGGGGTCGGCGGGCTCCCCCCGGAGCTGCTCGGGGGCGAGGTACTGGGCGGTGCCGGTCACGGTCCCGACCTGGGTGGAGCGGGCGTCGGCGTAGGCCCGGGCCAGCCCGAAGTCGGCCACCTTGGCCAGGCCCTCCCGGTTCACCAGGATGTTCTCGGGCTTCACGTCCCGGTGGACGATGCCCATCCGGTGGGCGTGGCCCAGGGCGGCCAGGACCTGGAGCAGCACGTCGGCGGCCTGGGCCGGCTCCAGCCGGACCAGGGCCCGGAGCAGCTCCCGCAGGGAGAGGCCGCGGACGTACTCCATGACCATGAAGTAGATGCCGTCCACGGCGCCCCAGTCGTGGACGGCCACGATGTTCGGGTGGGAAAGGCCCGCCGCCGCCCGGGCCTCGCGGCGGAAGCCCTCCACGAAGCCGGGGTCGGCGGCCAGGGAACGGTGGAGGACCTTGAGGGCGACGTCGCGGTCGAGGACGGCGTCCCGGGCCCGGAAGACCTCCCCCATGCCACCCGTGGCGATCCGCTCCACCACGTGGTAGCGGCCGTCCAGGGTGACTAGGCTGTGGCCCGGGCCGCCGGCGAAGGGCTCGGTCCTGGTCCCGCTGCTGGGCGTGGTCGATCCCTCCCGTCGCGGGAGCGATGTGGGGGCCGCGGGCGCGTCGGCCACCATTGTAGGGGGAGGAGGCCGGGGGATGGGCGAAGCCGAACCCGAGGAGCTGCAGGATGCCTTCGCCCGCATCGAGGCCGCCGTCGACGCTGGCCGGGCCGACCTCGCCCGCCTCGGCTTCTGGCGCCTGGTCGGGCAGGTGAAGGTCGAGCCGGCCCTCTCGCAGCACTGGGCGGAGCAGGTGGGGCGCATCGACCGCAAGGCCTTCGAGGCCCGGGTCCGGCTCCGGGCCCCCGTCTGGGTGGGCAACCTGGTGCTCCTGGCCGGGCTCGTCGTCTCCGCCGCCCTGGCCGGCCTGGCCCTGGCGTTGGCCCGGGCCGAGCCGGCCCGTCCGGTGGCGGGAGGCCTGGCCCTGCTGGTGGCGGCGGTGGGGCTCGCCACCTTCGTCCACTCACCGGCCCACTGGCTGGCAGGGAGGCTCCTCGGGATCCGCTTCTCCCACTGCTTCCTCGCCCTGCGGCCCTTCCCCAGGCCCGGCCTGAAGATCGACTACGCGAGCTACCTGCGGACGGCCCCGACCCGGCGGGCGGTCATGCACGCGGCCGGAGCCCTGGCCACGAAGGTGGCCCCCTTCGCCCTCCTGGGAGCCCTGGGGCCCCTGGAGGGCTACCGGGAGCTGCCGGACTGGTCGCTGTGGGGGGTCACGGCCTTCGGGGTGCTGCAGATCGTCACCGACGCGGTCTTCTCCGTCCGCCGCAGCGACTGGAAGCGGGTCCGGCGCGAGCTGGCGGTGGCCCGAGCCCAGCTGGCGCGGATGGGCTGACCCGGTCCCCGCCGGCCCCCAAAGGCCCGCGGGCGGCGCCTCCCCCGAAGGGCGGATGCGCCTGCACCGGCCCCGGCCTGCGGCAAAGGGGCCGCCGCCAGCCTCGATCTGCCTCGACGGGGCGAGCCTCGGCCCGCCGGGAACCGGCCGTATACTGCCGGTGGAGCCGGGGAGCTCGGGGCAACCGGGCTGAGAGGCGGGCTGCGGCCGGACGTGCCGGGCGCCCGCGACCCGAGGAACCTGATCCGGGTAATGCCGGCGGAGGGAAGCACGTGGACACGGAGCGCGACCCCCTGGTCATCGCGGGGCGGAGCTTCCGCTCCCGCCTCATCGTGGGCACGGGGAAGTTCGGCTCCCTCGAGGTCATGCGGCGGGCCCTGGAGGCCTCGGGGACCGAGATGGTCACCGTGGCCCTCCGGCGGGTGGACCTGGAGGCCACCGGCGGCCCGGACATCCTGGAGTTCATCGACCCCGAGCGCTACCTCGTGCTGCCCAACACCTCGGGGGCGGCCGACGCCGAGGAGGCGGTGCGGATCGCGCGCCTGGCCCGGGCGGCCGGGTTGCCCACCTGGGTGAAGCTGGAGGTGACCCCCGAGCCCCGCTACCTGCTGCCCGACCCCGTGGAGACCCTCCTGGCCGCCGAGCGGCTGGTGAAGGAGGGGTTCACCGTGTTGCCCTACATCAACGCCGACCCGGTCCTCGCGAAGCGGCTGGAGGAGGTGGGCTGCGCCACCGTCATGCCCCTGGGCTCCTGGATCGGGTCGAACCGGGGGGTCCGCACCCGGGACGCCGTGCGGATCATCGTGGAGCAGGCCACGGTGCCGGTGGTGGTGGACGCCGGCCTCGGCCGCCCCTCCCACGCCGCCGAGGCCATGGAGATGGGGGTGGACGCCGTGCTCGTGAACACCGCCATCGCCGTGGCCGAGGACCCGGTGGCGATGGCCCGGGCCTTCCGCCTGGGGGTCGAGGCGGGGCGCCGCGCCTTCCTGGCGGGACAGCCGCCCGAGCGGGAGGTGGCGGAGGCCTCGAGCCCCCTCACCGGCTTCCTCGAGCCCCTGGGGGAGGAGGCGGGGCGGCGGTGAGTACGGCGGCTCGCGTGACGGTGCCCCTGGAGGAGGTGCGCCTGGGCCGGGCCCGGTCGCCCGTGGAGGACGAGGACGGGTTCCTGCCGCCGCCTCCGGCGGTGACCTTCGCCGAGGCCCTGGCGTCGCTCCCCCGGGAGCGGCTTCTCACCCTCGCCCACGACGCGGCGCCCGGCCGGGTGGAGCGGGCCCTGGCCAGGCCCGCCGGCGAGCGGACCCTGGAGGACTTCGCCGCGCTGCTGTCGCCGGCGGCGTCGGAGCGGCTGGGGGAGCTGGCGGCCGCCTCCCACCGGCTGACGGTGGCCCGCTTCGGCCGCACCGTCCGGATGTACGCGCCCCTGTACCTCTCCAACGCGTGCCTCACCACCTGCGCCTACTGCGGCTTCGCCCGGGAGCTGCCCATCGCCCGGAAGACCCTCTCCGCCGAGGAGACCCTGGCCGAGGCCCGGCACCTCCTGCGCCAGGGCTTCCGCTCGATCCTCCTGCTCACCGGCGAGCACGAGCGGCTGACCGGCGTGGACTTCGTGGAGGAACGGGTCCGGCTGCTGGCCCGGGAGGTGCCCCAGGTCGCCGTGGAGGTCCAGGTGTGGAGCGAGGCGGAGTACCGCCGCCTGCGGGAGGCCGGCTGCGACGGGGTGACGATCTACCAGGAGACCTACGACCCCGGGACCTACGCCCGGGTCCACCTGGCCGGCCGCAAGCGCCGGTACCGCTGGCGGCTCCTGGGGCCGGAGCGGGCGGCCCGGGCCGGGATGCGACGCCTCGGCATCGGTGCCCTCCTCGGGCTGCACCCCGACTGGCGGCAGGAGGCCGTGGCCGTGGCCGCCCACGCGCGATTCCTCATGCGTCACTACTGGCGGAGCCAGGTGAGCGTGTCGGTGCCCAGGCTCCGGCCGTCGGCGGCCGGCTTCCGGCCCGAGCGCCCCGTGGCCGACCGGGAGGTGGCCCAGATGGTCTGCGCCCTCCGGCTGTTCCTGCCCGACGTGGGGATCGTGCTGTCCACCCGCGAGGCCCCCGCCTTCCGGGACGGCCTGGTGCGGATCGGCATCACCCACATGAGCGCCGGGTCCCACACCGAGCCCGGGGGCTACGAGCACCCCGGGGAGGCCACCGGGCAGTTCGAGATCGCCGACCTCCGCTCGCCGGTGGAGGTGGCGGAGCGCCTCCGGGGCCTCGGCTACGACCCGGTGTGGGAGGACTGGACCGCCCTGACCCCGGCCGCCGAGGCCGCCCTCACCCGGGCCGGGGCGGGCTGACCCGGGACGCCCCCGGGAGCCGACGTCCGTGGGGGGGCGGCCCCCTCAAGTCCGCCGGCCGCCTGCCGATGCCTCCTCCGGGTCCCAAGCGCCTGAGGAGGCGACCATGGCTTTCCGCAAGGAGACGGTGAAGCGCCAGTTCGCCGACGCCCTGGCGAAGGTGCTGGAACCGGGGGAGGTCCCGGGACCGGGCGTGTTCGGCATCAGCGGCCCCAGCCCCTGGCTGGGGCAGGGGGCCCTGGGGCTCCTCGGGCTCCTCATCTTCCGGGTGCGGCCCTACTACCTGGCGGTCACGGACCGGCGGGTGGTCGCGCTCAAGGGATCGCACGTCTCCGGCCGTCCCGCGGGCCTGGCCTGGGCCGACCCCCGGACGGGGGGAGCAGTGACGGAGGCCCGGGTCTCGGCGCCCCTCTGGAGTCACTTCCGCTACCGCCGCCCGGGCGGCAGGAGCCTGCGCCTGAACGTCCACCGCATGTGGCGGGCGGAGCTGGAGCAGTTCCTCGCGGCCCTGGGGGAGCCGGCGGGGTAGGCCGGCGCGGCGGCGGCCGGGTAGGGAGCGGCCCCTCGGGGATCCCTGCCGCGGCCCGCACGCCGCCGCCTAGACTGGCAGCGGCGTGCGGGTGCTCGCGAACGGAAGGCCCTACGAGGTGGAGCCGGGGACCACCGTGGCCGCCTTCCTCCGGGCCCGGAGGCTGGACCCCCGGTTCGTGGTGGTGGAGCGCAACGGCGAGCCCCTGGAGCGGGCCCGGTACGAGGAGACCGAGCTGGCCGAGGGGGACCGCCTCGAGCTCGTGCGGGCGGTGGCGGGTGGCTGAGGGCCCCGGGGCGGCCAGGCGGGAGCGGCTGGCCCGAAGCCGCCTGTACGTCGTCACCGACGCCCGCCGCTCCCGGGGCGACCTGGCGGAGTTCCTGGAGGCGATCCTGGTGGCCGGCTGCGACATCGTCCAGCTCCGGGAGAAGGAGGCCGAGGCGGGGGACCTCCTGCGCGCCGCCGAGGTCTTCCGGGAGGCCGCCGCCCGCCACGGCGCCCTGTTCATCGTGAACGACCGGCCCGACGTGGCCCTGGCGGCCGGGGCCGACGGGGTCCACCTGGGCCAGAACGACCTGCCGCCGTCCGTGGCCCGACGCATCCTCGGGCCCGAGGCCATCGTGGGGCTCTCCTGCCACTCCCCCCGGGACCACGACGCCGCTCCCCCCGAGGCGGACTACCTGACGGCGGGGCCCATCTGGCCCACCCCCACGAAGCCCGGCCGGCCCGGGACCGGGCTCGAGCTGGTCCGCCGGGCCGCCCGGGCGCTGGACCGGCCCTGGTTCGCCATCGGCGGCATCGACCCCACCAACGTGGACCGGGTGGTGGCCGCCGGGGCCCGCCGGGTCGTCGTGGTCCGGGCCGTCACCGAGGCCCCCGACCCCGCCGCGGCCGTCCGGGCCCTCCTCTCCCGTCTCCCCTCCTGACGGTCGCGGCCGGGGGCGCCCGCGGCGTGGAAGACTGTCCGCGCCGATGGACCTGGTGGTCGTGGGCGACGTCATGGTGGACGTGAGCGTGGAGGCCGGGTCCCTCGCCCGGGGCGGCGACGTCCACGGGGAGGTGCGGGTCCGCCCCGGAGGCTCCGGCGCCAACGCGGCGGTGTGGGCCGCCGAGGCCGGCGCCCGGGTCCGCCTCCACGGGCGGGTCGGGGACGACCTGGCGGGGCGCCTCCTCCGGCAGGCCCTGGAGGCCCGTGGGGTGGAGGCCGCCCTCACCGTCGATGCCGAGGCCCGGACGGGGACCATGCTCGTGGTGCGAGAGGCCGGGGACCGGTCCATGGTGGCCGACCGCGGCGCCAACGCGCGGCTGTCCCCGGAGGACCTCCCCCAGGCCCTCCAGGCCCGAGCGGTCCTGGTGTCCGGGTACCTCCTGCTCCACGAGGGCTCGGAGGCCGCCGGCGTGGCGGCCCTGGAGCGCGCGGCGGCGCGCCATGTCGGGGTGGACGCCGCCTCGTGGCCGCTCCTTCAGGCCTTCGGGCCGGAGCGGTTCCTGGAGGCGACGAGCCGGGCCACGGTGCTCTTCGCCAACGCCCGGGAGGCGGAGGTGCTGGCCGGGCCCGACCCCGCCCTGGCGGCCAGGCGGCTGGCCCGCCGGTACGAGGTGGTCTGCGTCAAGCTCGGGCGGCGGGGGGCCGTCCTCGCCGGGCCCCGGGGCTCGGTGTGGCGCCCGGCCGAGGCCGTCGAGGAGGTGGACCCCACCGGCGCCGGGGACGCCTTCGACGGGGTCTTCCTGGCGGCCCTGGCCGCTGGGCGGAGTCCCGAGACGGCCCTGGCCGCTGCCTGCGCCGCCGGCGCCCACGCCGCGGCCAGCCCCGAGCTGTGGCCGGAGCGGGGGGACCGTCCGTGACCGGCCCCTTCGTCCTCGGCGACGAGGTGGCGGGCGCCCTGGACCGGGGAGGGCCGGTGGTCGCCCTCGAGACGAGCGTGCTCGCCCAGGGGCTCCCGGCCCCGCGGAACCTGGAGGCGGCGGCGGCCATGTCGGAGGCGGTCCGGGCGGCCGGCGCCGTCCCGGCCTGGGTGGCGGTGGACCGGGGGGCCGTGCGGGTCGGGGTGGGGCAGGACGTGCTCGCCGCCCTGGCCGAGCCCGGGCGGGCCGCGAAGGTGGCCCGCCGCGACCTCCCCATGGCGGTGGCCTCGGCGGCCCTGGGTGCGACGACGGTCTCGGCGACCCTGTGGGCCGCCCACCGGGTGGGGGTGGAGGTGCTGGCCACCGGCGGCATCGGCGGGGTGCACCGGGGCTCGCCCGACGTGTCGGCGGACCTGGTCGAGCTGGCCCGCACCCCCGGCCTGGTGGTCTGCTCGGGGCCGAAGTCCGTGGTGGACCCGGCGGCCACGGCGGAGCGGCTGGAGGAGCTGGGGGTGGCCCTGGTCGGTTACCGGTGCGCCCGCCTGCCCTTCTTCCTGGCGCGGGAGGCCGACGTGGCCCTGGAGCACCGGGTCGCCTCGGCGTCGGAGGCGGCGGCCGTGGCCCGGGCCCGAAGGGAGCTGGGCGTGGGCTCGGCCCTGCTGCTGTGCAACCCCGTCCCGGCGGAGTGGGCCCTGGACCCAGGGGCCGTGGAGGCTGCCGTCGAGGCCTGCCAGGGGGAGGCCCGGCGGCTGGGGGTGGCCGGCAAGGACGTCACCCCCTTCCTCCTCGCCTGCCTGGCGGAGCGCACGGGCGGGGCGAGCCTCGAGGCCAACCTGGCCCTCCTCGAGGCCAACGCCCGCCTGGCGGGGGAGGTGGCCGTCCACCTGGCCGGGTCCGCCGGCTGAGGCCTGGCCTGCGGCGCGGCCGCACGGAGCCCCGGCGGGAGCGGTCAGGCCCGGGGCACGCCCCGCACGCAGAAGACGACCCCGTCCAGGACGGTCAGGTCCGTGGCCACGAAGAAGGCGAGGTGGGGCGTGTCGCTCGAGTCCAGGGCCAGGGCCACGGTCTGGCCGAAGGGGTCCTCTCCCGCCGAGAGGACCGTCTCGACCTGCCAGCGGCCGCCCTGCCGCCAGGCCAGCTTGATGACCCGCTGGTCCGAGTAGGCGATGACGGGGTCGCCGTCCCCGTGGCCTCCATCAGGTCCGCGGTCCGGTCGTCGTAGTACAGGACGTGCGGGTTGCCGTCCCGGTCGAGGGCCAGGTCGTGGTTGTGCCAGGCGATCCAGGGGACGCCGTCGGGCCCGCCGGCGATCTCCAGGGGGAGGGAGCTCCCAGGCCGCCGGACGCCCGGGGGGTCAGGGGAGCACCCGGAGGACGGGGCCCGCCCGGAAGGGCGGGGGCGCCAGGACCCCCGCGCGCTCGTAGAGGCCGGCGGGGATCGACACGTCGGCCAGGTACAGCTCCCCGACGTGTTCCGGGGCGGTGAGGAGGCCGGGCTTGGGCAGGGCCAGGGTGAGGGTGGCGTTGGCCCGGACGCAGGGCTCGCCGGCCCTGCCGGTGTCCACGTCCAGGCCGCTCGGCGTGTCGAGGGCGAGGACGGGGGGGCGGGCCAGGGTCCAGCGGATGAGGTCGGCGGCCCGCCCCCGGGGGTCGCCGGTCAGGCCGTAGCCGAGGAGGGCGTCCACCACGAGGTCGGCGGGTGCCGGCTCCCCGTCCACGGGGACGCCCATGCGTCGGAGGATGCCGAGCTGGTGGGCGGTCACGACCGACAGGCGGTCGGGCTCGGCAGCGAGGACCACGCGGACGGGGACGCCCCGGTTGGCCAGGTGGCGGGCTGCCGCGAGGCCACCGCCACCGTTGCCGCCGGGGCCGGCCATGACCAGGCACGACCGGGGGCGGAACCGTCGCAGGGCCAGGTCGGCCAGGCGGGCCCCGGCGTTCTCCATCATCTGCAGCAGCCCGAGGCCGAGCTCGTGGACGGCGAGGCGGTCCACGCGGCGCATCTGCTCGGCCGTCACGGTGGGCAGGGCGGCGGCGGCCACGGTGGGGATGCCGGCGATCACCGCGTCCGCCTACGGGGGGCCCACGGACCGGGACAGGCGGACCAGGGTGGCGGAGCGGGGGCTCGACCCGCCGGTTCCCACGAAGCGGGCGTCGGGGTAGAACTGCCGCCAGGCCCAGTCGAAGGAGGAAATCCAGGCCACCGGCGCCAGGGGGTGTCGGGCGAGGGGCCCGGCGACGCCCTGTCCGGTGGCGGGGTCCCAGGCGGTGCCGGTGGCGGGGTCGACGAGCCGCTCGCCGTCGAGGGTGAGGGTGACGACGCGCCCGGCCACCTCTCTCGAGAAGACCCGGATGAGGTGGTCGGGGCGCGCGTGGACGGCCACCGGCTCCCCGCCGACCTCGTCGTTCACCACCCCCTGCCGGACGACGTAGGGGAAGGCGAAGGCCACCGAGGCGTCCGCGATGCGCACGCCGATGACGAAGTCGTCGGTGGGGACCTCCGGGAAGAAGCCCTCGGGGGTCTCCAGGACCCTGGTGGCCGGGTGGCCGGCGAGCCACGCAGACCAGGTCTCGACGGCCGCGGGGATGAGGCGGAGCCGGGTCCCCCGGAGCGGCCCGTAGAGCGCCTCCCCCGTGACCTGGGACCAGACCGACTGGGTCTCGTGGTCCCACCAGGTCATGGCGTTCAGGTAGAGGGCCCCCTGGTTGCCGAAGACGTACTCCCTCCCCTCGATCCGCCGGTCATACACGATGCCGGTGTGACACAGGGGTCACCAGGTGACGAGAAACGGCACGGGGCCGATCCGGTCGTTCACCATCTCCCGGAAGTTCAGGTACCCCACGGGGTAGGCCCGGGCCTCGCCCGCGATCTCCACCCCGATGACCAGCTCGTCGGGGCGGAGGCCCGCCCTGGCGGCGGGGACGAAGCGGGGGCGGTAGACGGGGAGGATGGCGTCCCGGGGGAGGAGCTGGCGGAAGCCGGCCAGGCCCTCGGGCGGCCGGTGGGGCCCCTCCGGTGGCCGACCGACGAAGAGGGAGAAGGCCAGCCACCCGACGAGGGAGGCGGCGGCGAGCCCGACCAGCGCCCGAGCGACCCGCACCCTTGAGATTACAGACGCTCCTGGCCACCCGGGCATTCCCGCCGCCGGGGGCAGGGTCCGAGCCCGGGTCGGTCTGGACGGTGGCCGGCGCGCCCGACGCGGCCGCGGGCGAGCCGCCCGTCACCGCAGCCAGGTCTTGATGATGGCCTTGGTGAAGTTCCAGCCGTACCGCAGGGCCCTGGGCTTCTTCGACTCCCCGCCCCGGCGGGTGAGGAAGGTGACCGGCACCTCCACGATGCGGGCCCGCTGGCGCAGGGCCTCGATGGTCACCTCGGAGGTCCAGAACTGGTCCTGCTCGAGGATGAGCCTCCGCAGGGTCTCGGCCCGGGTGGCCCGGTAGCCGCTGGCGATGTCGGTGACCCGCTGGCCGGTGAGGATCGTCACGAGCCAGGAGAAGAAGTGGACGCCGATGCGGCGGATGAGGGGCCCGCCCCCCTCGTACTCCCCGAGCATCCGCGAGCCGTTCACGTGGTCGGCCTCCCCGGCCACGATGGGCTTCACCAGGGTGGGCAGCTCCTCGGGCAGGTGCTGCCCGTCGGCGTCGATGGACACCACGATGTCGGCGCCGAGCTGGAGGGCGATCTCGTAGCCGACCCGCAGGGCGAGGCCGCCGCCCCGCTGGATGGGCAGGCGCGCCACCAGGGCGCCGGCCTCCCGGGCCACCCGGGCCGTGTCGTCCTCGGAGGCGTCGTCCACCACGATGGGGACCACCCGGAAGCCCTCCACCTCCTCGGGCATGGCCCGGATCACTGCCCCCACGTTCTCCGCCTCGTTGCGGGCGGGGGAGACGACGACGATCCGCCGCCCCGGGGGAAGGGCACGGGCCCGGTCCCAGTCGAACTCCCTGGCCCCGAGGGCCTCCACCAGCAGCCGGATGCTCCGCTCGTTGAGGTCGGCCTGGGACTGCACCCGGAGCAGGAGCAGGAACAGCAGGAGGACGGCGAACAGCAGGACGGCGGTCAGGCGCCGCCCGGAGCCGGGCCGGAAGTTGAACAGGGTGAAGACCGGGTTGAACACCGAGGGCGAGGCGGCGAGGAGCAGGACCGCCAGGGCGATGGTCGTGGAGATGATGAGGTTCAGGCGGCTCACCTGCCGCCGCTCGTAGCGGACCAGGGTCGCCGCGAAGAAGGCGGCGGCGAAGAGGCCGCCGAGGACGCGCAGGGCGATCATGGGGCGCTAGTCGGGGGCGCCCAGGGGCTCCCGGGCCGGGGGCCGCCAGCGGATGGCCGGGTCGATGCGGTCGGGGATGACCCGGTCCCGGTGCCGTTCGATGGCCGCGAACATCGACTCGATGAGGGTCTCCGACAGCAGGTGGGGCTTCAGGCCCAGGTCCAGCAGCTTGGTGTGGACGGCGTTGTAGTAGTGCTCCTCGGCCTCCACCCGGGGGTTGTCCAGGTGGTGGACGACGACCTCCAGCCCGTACTCGCGGCCGGCCCGCTCCACCACCCGGGCCAGCTCCAGGACGGAGAACTGCTCGGTGAACTGGTTGAACACCCGGTACTCGCCCTCGGCGGGCGGGTTCGCCACGGCCAGCTCCACGCACTGGAGGGTGTCCACGATGTTCAAGAACCCCCGGGTCTGGCCCCCTCGCCCGTACACGGTCAAGGGGTGGCCGATCACCGCCTGGAGGCAGAACCGGTTCAGGGCGGTGCCGAAGACCTCGTCGTAGTCGAAGCGGGTGGCCAGGCGCGGGTCCAGGCGGGTCTCGTCGGTCTCGATGCCGTAGACCACGCCCTGGTTGAGGTCGGTGGCCCGCAGGCCCCACACCCGGCAGGCGAAGTGGATGTTGTGGGAGTCGTGGACCTTGGACAGGTGGTAGAAGCTGCCCGCCATCTTGGGGAAGGGCAGCACGTCGGAGCGGCCCTTGTGGTGGATCTCGATGAACCCCTCCTCGATGTCGATGTTGGGGGTCCCGTACTCGCCCATGGTCCCGAGCTTGACCAGGTGGGCTCCGGGAGCGAGCTCGCGCATGGCCCACAGCACGTTGAGCGTGCCCGCCACGTTGTTCACCTGGGTGAAGACGGCCCGCTCCCGGTCGGCCATGGAGTAGGGGGCCGAGGGCATCTCGCCGTAGTGGACGACGGCCTCGGGCTCGAACTCGCGGAAGACCCGCTCCACCACCCCCCAGTCGGTGAGGTCGCCCTCCGTCACGGAGATGTCGAGCCCGGTCACCTCCTTCCAGGCCCGCACCCGGGAGGGCAGGTCGGGGAGGATGGGGGTGAGGGAGTCGGTGCCGGCCTGGGCGTGGGCCCGCCGGCGGAGGTAGTTGTCGACCAGGTGGACCTCGTGGCCCTGGCGAGAGAAGCGCATGGCCGTGGGCCACCCCAGGTACCCGTCGCCGCCGAGAATCAGGATTCGCATGCGCCCCTCGTCCCCTGAACAGGCCACGGCATTCTATCCCCGACGGGACCTCCAGGAGCGCAACGAGGACACCCCCACGCGGAGGGCGGCGGCAACCCACCCCGCCCCCGCGGCGCCCAGGACCACCTCGCCCTGCAGGGGCAGGCCGGCCCGGCCGGCCAGGACGCCGGCCAGGATGAGCACGGCCGCGCCGGTGGCGGGGGTGAGGGCCAGCCGGGACAGGGGCTCGGTCCGCACCAGCGCGACCGTCCAGCCCGCCCCAGCCAGGGTCAGGAGGACCAGCACCCTCGCGGCGTCGGCGGCGAGGGCCGTCAGGGACGGAGGGGGAGTGGGCCGCGCGGGAGCCGGGCTCTCCGGTCGCGGCCCGCGCAGGACCACCACCCCGGGGCTCACCACGGACCCGGGATCCCGGGACGCCAGTCGCGGGACCCCCGGAGTGTAGGGGGCCACCGCGAGGACGACGGGCTCGGCTCGGACGACGGCGCCCAGGAGCTCCCAGGCCTTGCGGGAGGCCGTGTTGTAGCGGACGTCCCCCGGCCGCACCGTGGGCCGGCCGGCCAGGAGGTTCTGTGGGGTCCCCAGGTAGATGTAGAGGTCTCCCGCCTGCTCGGGGGGCAGGAGGGCCCGCAAGCGGCGGAAGGCGGGGACGACCCCGTAGTTGGCCTTCGGATTCGTCCGGTCCACCGGGACCACGATGGGGGTCCCTGCCGGGAGCGAGGAGAGGTAGGGGGAGGCCCCCTTCATCGAGGCCACGACCTGCTCCTGGAATCTGGGACGGCCGTGGGCCAGGGCCGACGCCGCCTGGCGGTGGAGGGCGAGGAGGCCGGTGGCGATGAGGGCCAGGGCCAGGACCGCCCCCACCGCACCGAGCCAGGGGGAACGCCGGGCGCCGGCCCGCCACCCGACCCGGGCGAGCCAGGTTCCCCCCGCGGCCGCCAGCAACCACAGGGGGAAGGCGAAGCCGAGGGCTCGCTGGGCGGCCACGGGGATCCCCGCCCGCAGGGCGAGGATGCCGGCGGCGACCGCCAGGAGCCAGATGACCCACAGCGCGGCCGCCCGGAGGCGACGCGGGTCTCGCTCGACGGCCGTCCCCAGGAGCCCCAGGGCGGCCGCCCCTGCTGTCAGGTCCAGTCGGGTGTAGGGCAGCCAGATGCCGAGCTTCTCCCGTAGCCGGGCCACGTTGGTGGGCTCGGGTGCGTGGAAGCCGGGCAGGAGCGCCAGGAGCCCCAGGCCCAGCAGCGTGCCGAGGACCACGGCGCTCCCCATGTGGGCGGGCCCGTGGAAGGCGGGCGGCCGGCCCCGCCGTCGACGGCGGAGCGCTCCGGCCAGGAGTGCCAACGACAGGGCCAGCAGCAGCGCGGCAAGGACGCCGGCAAACACCCAGTGGACGGCGAAGGAGGCCCCCAGGAGGAGGATCACCACCGGGCCGGTACTCTCACCCGCGGCGGCGGCCAGGGCGGCCGCGGCCGCGGCCAGGAGGATGCCGTCGGCCACCAGATTGTCCAGGTAGCCGTTGGCGGTCAGCGCGACGATCGGCGCGTACCCGGCCGCGAGCCCGTAGACGGCGAAGGTCCAGCGCCGTTCCCCCGCGCCGGCGACGGCGCAGGCACCGGCTGCCAGGGCGATGGTCACCGCGGCCACCGCCGGCACGGCGAAGGCGAGCCGCCACGGGTCGACCCCGGTGACGGCGTTCACGAGGGCGGCCAGGACCGGGTAGCCGGCGCGGTCCGGGTTGGACGTGTTCGCCCCCGCGGTGTACGGCGAGGACGCTGGCAGAGCATTCAGGCCCCGGGCCATGACGAGGTTCGAACGCCAGATGTAGGTGGGGGTGTCGGACCCGACCGGGGCACGGTAGCCCGCCTCGGGGTACAGGGAGAGGTAGAAGCCGGGCAGGAGGACGACGACCAAGACCAGCCCCACCAGCCCCACCACCAGGTCGGCAGCTGCCAGTCGCCGGTGGGCACGGCCGGGGGCGTGCGCCTC
>CAYVCH010000027.1:6486-15169 GCA_964449755.1 uncultured Actinomycetes bacterium | reverse complement strand
CCCAGGCGGGCCAGGACGTTCGTGAGCCCCGGCGCCGAGCCGATCCCGAGGACCGCGGCGAGCCCTGCCTCCCGGAACCGCCCGTCGAGCTCGAGCTGCTTCCTCGTCGTGTGGAACAGCCCGCCCAGGTCGGCGTAGTGGCAGCCGGCCTCCAGGGCCGCCTCCATTGCCGCCAGGTTCAGCCGGTAGGGCAGGCAGGAGGCGACGGCCCGGACCTCCCGCAGGGCAGCGGCCAGCTCCCCGGCCTTGGCGTCCAGGGCCCGGGCCCGCCCCGTGCCGGCGGCCCGCACGGCCGCCTCGGCCCGACCCGGGTCGGCGTCGAGGACGAGGAGATCCACCTCCCCGGGGTGGCGGGCGAGCAGCCGCGCCGCCGCGGCCCCCATGGCCCCGGCCCCGAGGACCGCGATGGGCGTGGCCACGCTACAGGGGCACGCCGGAGACGACCATGATCCGGGGCTCGGTCATCTCCTCCATGGCGTAGCGGAGGCCCTCCCGACCGAAGCCGGAATCCTTCGACCCGCCGTAGGGCATCTGGTCGGCCCGGAAGGCCGACATGTCGTTGATGACGACCCCGCCCACCTCGAGCTCCCGGTGGGCCTGGAAGGCCCGCCCCAGGTCGTTGGTGAACACCCCGGCCTGCAGGCCGTACCGCGAGTTGTTCACCTCGCCCAGGGCCTCCTCGAAGGTCTCGTAGGGGGAGACCGTGACCACCGGCCCGAAGACCTCCTCGCAGCGGACCTTCATCTCCGGCGTGGTGCGGGCGAGCACGGTCGGTCGGTAGAAGGGATCCTCCCGCCGCCCCCCGGTGAGGACCTCGGCGCCCTGCTCCACGGCCTCCTTCACCCAGGCGTCCACCCGGTCCAGGGCCGCGGCGTCGATGAGGGGTCCCACGTCCACCGTGGGGTCCAGGGGGTCCCCCACCTTCAGGGACTCCACCTGCTTGACCAGGCGAGCGCAGAAGTCGTCGTAGACCCCGGCCTGCACGAGGACCCGCTGGACGCTGATGCAGCTCTGGCCGGCCTGGTAGTAGCCGCCCACGGCGATCCTGGCGGCGGCGTGGTCGAGGTCGGCGTCGGAGTGGACGATGACCCCGGCGTTGCCCCCGAGCTCCAGGGTGATCCGCTTGCGGGGGTCCACCCCCTTCAGGTGCCAGCCCACGTCGGAGGAGCCGGTGAAGGAGATCTTCCGGTAGCGAGGGTCCCGGGCCATCCCCTCGGCCACCCCCGAGGAGACGGTGAGCACCTGGAACATCCCCTTCGGTAGCTCCGTCTCGTCGAACAGCTCGGCCAGGGCCAGGGCACCCAGGGGGGTGGCCCGGGCGGGCTTCACCACGATGGGGGCGCCCACCGCCAGGGCCGGAGCCACCTTGTGGGCGACCAGGTTCACCGGGAAGTTGAAGGGCGTGATGCCGAGGACGGGCCCGTAGGGGAAGCGGCGGACGATGCCGAGGCGGGAGCCGAGGGACGCCTCGGTGTCCAGGCGCAGGACCTCGTCCTCTCCCCGGCGCAGGACCTCCGAGGCCCACCGGAAGGTCGAGACCGCCCGGGAGGCCTCCACCCTCGCCCACTTGATCGGCTTGCCCCCCTCCCGGGCGATGAGCTCGGCGATGTCGTCCACCCGCTCGGCCACGCGCCGGGAGATGTGGTCCAGGGCCTCCGAGCGGGCCCACACCGGCAGGTGCCGGCTCTCGGCGAAGGTGGCCACCGCCGTGGCGGCGGCCTCCTCCACGTCGGCATCGGTGGGCACGCCCACCTCGGCCACGACGCTCCCGTCGTAGGGGCTCCGGACCTCGAAGGTCTCTTCGCCGGTCCGCCACCGCCCGGCCACGTAGTACGGCTTCGCCGTCATGCGCGCATCACCACCTCCAGCCGGCGTTCCCCCGGGCCTGGCCCGGGGAACGCCCGCCTCCGCGGCCTCCCTCAGTCGAGGGAGGCCATGACGTGCTTGAGGTTCGTGTACTCCTCGATGGCGTAGATGGACATGTCCTTGCCGTAGCCTGACTGCTTGAAGCCACCGTGGGGCATCTCCGGCGTGAGCGGGATGTGGGTGTTGATCCACACCGTCCCGAACTGGAGCTTGCGAGCCATCCGCAGCGCGCGCCCCACGTCCCGGGTCCACACCGAGGCCGCCAGACCGTAGTCCACGCCGTTGGCCCAGGCCAGGGCCTGCTCCTCGTCGTCGAAGCGCTGCACGGTGACCACGGGCCCGAAGACCTCGTTCTGGACGATCTCGTCGTCCTGCCGGACCCCGGTCACCACGGTCGGCGCGTACCAGGCGCCGGGCCGGTCCAGGGGCTCGCCGCCGGTCAGGACCTCCGCCCCCCGCTCCCGGGCCCGGTCCACGAAGCCCCGGATGCGCTCGAGCTGCGCGTCCGAGACCACCGAGCCCATCTCGGTGTCGTCCTCGAAGATGTCCCCCACCTTCATGGACTTCACGCGGTCCACCAGGGAGCCCACCAGGTTGTCGTAGGCCCGGGGTCCGGCCAGCACCCGGCAGGCGGCGGTGCAGTCCTGGCCGGCGTTGAAGTACCCGGCGATCTGGATCCACTCGGCCGCCGTCTCCAGGCTCGCGTCGTCGAAGACGATGACCGGCGCCTTGCCGCCCAGCTCCAGGTGGACCCGCTTCAGGGTGTCGGCGGCGTTCCGGGCGACGAGCTTGCCCGTGCTGGTCTCGCCGGTCAGGGACACGATCCCAATGCCGGGGTGCCGGACGATGGCCTCCCCCACGGGGACCCCGTCGCCGGTGACCACGTTGAAGACGCCCGGCGGGAGGACCTCGGCCTCGGCCACGAGCTCCGCAAACCGGAGCAGGGTGAGCGGCGTGGTCTCGGCCGGCTTGATGACCACCGTGTTGCCGGCGGCGATGGCAGGCCCCAGCTTCCAGGCGGCCATGTACAGCGGGTAGTTCCAGGGAGCGATGAGCCCCGCCACCCCGATGGGCTCGCGCCGCAGCATGCTCGTGTAGCCCTTCATGTACTCGCCGGTCGCGAGCCCGGAGAGGACCCGCGCGCCGGCCGCGAAGAACCGGAACTGGTCGGAGATGACCGGCACCTCGTCGGTCATCGTCACCTTGTAGGGCTTGCCGACGTTCAGCGCCTCCAGGCGGCCCAGCTCCTCAGCGTGCTGGTCCACCAGCTCGGCCATCTTGAGGAGGGCCGCCGACCGCTCCCCCGGTGTGGCGTCGGACCACCCCTGGTCGAAGGCCTTCCTGGCCGCTGCCACGGCCCGGTCCACGTCCACCGCCGAGCCCTCGGGCACCTCGGCGATGGCCTCGCCGGTGGCCGGGCTCACGATGGTCCGGGTCGCGCCCTCTGCCGCGTCCACGAACTCCCCGCCGATGAACATCCTGTAGGACTTCACCGATGTCGCCATGCTCCCTCACCTCCGTCACGCGGGCCCCACCGGTCCCTCACGCGGGCCCCCCGGGCCCCGCCCGGCCACCTTGGACCAGTATGCCGCGCCCCCCGCCGCCGGGGCCACTCGACGTTCCGGCCCTCCTCGGCCCCGCGGCTGTACGGAGGGGACAAGGAGTCCGCCCCGGGGCTCAGCCCTCGCCCTCGGCGGCGAGCAGCTCCCGGGCCCGCAGGGCCAGCCAGAACTCCATCCGGTCGAAGGAGGAGGACAGGTCGCGGCCGGTCAGCTCCTCCACCTTCCGCATCCGGTAGCGGAGGGTGTGGCGATGGACGTACAGGTGCGCCGCCGCCGACTCCCACCGGGCGTTGTGCTCAAGGAAGGCCTTGAGGGAGGGCACCAGCTCCCCCCCGTGCTCCCGGTCGTAGGCGTCCAGGGGCGCGAGGAGGGAGTCGGCGAAGGCCTGCAGGGCGTCGGGCTCGGCCATGGACAGCAACAGGCGGTAGGTCCCCAGGTCCTCGAACCCCGCCGACCCCCACCCCTCCAGTCGGCACACCTGGAGGGCGTACCGGGCCTCCCGGAGGGACCGCCCCACCTCGGAGGGAGGCCGCGGGCTGCCGGCCCCGATGCGAAGCTCCGCCCCCACCCGCGCGCCCAGGGCCTCGCGGAGGGCCTCCAGGTCGAGTCCGGAGGCCGCGGGGCGGAGCACGTGGATTCCCCCGGGGTGGGTGGAGACCAGGAACCCGCCACCTTCCCTGGAGAAGTGGTCCTGGGCGGCGTGGGACAGCTCGTCGGGGGGCGCGCCTTCCACCGACAGGACCGCGACGGGCGCGTCCCGCGCGAAGCCGAACCGGGCCAGCCCCCGGCCGACCTCGCCCGGTGCCACCGCGCCCCGGGCCAGCTCCTCGAAGAAGTCTCCCTGGAGCCGTCGCCGTTCCTCCTCCACCGCCCGGGCCTTGTCCAGCTCGATGGCGAAGAGGGACAGGGCGTGGCCGGCGACGATGCGATCCAGCTGGGTGGGGGCCTCGGGCTTGCCGACGGCCAGGAAGGCCTCGACCCGGCCGTGGGCCCCCACCGGCTGGATCCAGACGTGGTGGCCCCGGTCGAGCACGGTCAGGCTGAACCCGGTGCCCTGGGGCCGGGACTCGCGCAGTTCCTGCCAGACCCGCTCGGCCCGCTGCCGGGTGGCCCGGGACGTGGCCGCCAGGGGGATGCCGTGGAGGTCGAGCAGCAGCACCCAGCCGCCCGTGACGTCGGCCAGGGAACGGGCGATCCCCTGCACGCCTTCTCCCTCCATGACGGCCCGGGTGAGGACGTGCTCGGCGTCGACGGCCCGCTGCAGCACCTCGTACTGCTCGGCCGCGAGGCGGGAGAAGACGGCCTCGGTGATGGCGATGAAGGGGACCGGGTACGGGACCTCGAAGACGGGGAAGTCGCACTGGTCGGCGGCGCTCACGAGGGGCCGGGGGGCGCGGGCGTGGGAGAAGCCCACGCCGAAGCCGAGCCCCGCCAGGCCCGCCTCCACCAGCCGCCGGACGTAGGCCCGCTGCTTGGCCGGCGTGCCCCCGACGCCCATGCCCGTGGTGAGGAGCAGCTCCCCTCCCTTCAGCCAGGGCGTGGGGTCCTCCAGCTCGCTCACGTGGACCCAGCGGACGGGCCGGGAGATCCCCGGCTTCCCCGCGACCAGCCGCAGGGCCAGGCCGGGGACGGCGAGGATGTCCTTGACGGTGACGGGCACGGGGGGATTGTACGGGTCGTACAAAGCTCGCCGCCAGGCAGGGGCCGAGGGGGACACCATCGACGGGACGTACAAACCCGGTCCGCGGCCTTGGTCGCCCGACCCCCTGACAGGGAGGGCAACGGGGGCGGAGACTCTTGAGGACCGACACCAGGGAGGAGGCCATGGACATCCCCCAGGAGCGCAAGGTCGTCACCGAGATCCCGGGGCCCAGGTCGCGGGCCTGGTTCGACCGACGGGCCCGGGCGGTCCCCCGGGGCGTGGCCAACATCCACCCCATCGTCACGGCCCGGGCCTCGGGGGCCATCATCGAGGACGTCGACGGCAACCGCCTCATCGACTTCGCCACCGGCATCGCGGTGTTGAACGTCGGCCACGCCGCCCCCGAGGTGGTCGCGGCCGCCCGGGCCCAGCTCGAGCGGGAGACCCACACGTGCGTCCACGTGACGTTGAACGAGCCCTACATCGAGCTGGCGGAGCGGCTGAACGCCCTGGCTCCCGGGGACTTCGAGAAGCGAACGATGTTTGCCAACTCGGGAGCCGAGGCCGTGGAGAACGCGGTGAAGATCGCCCGGTACGCGACGGGTCGGCCGGCCGTCGTCACCTTCGACCACGCCTTCCACGGGCGGACCCTCCTGGCCATGTCCCTCACGGCCAAGGTCATGCCCTACAAGCAGGGCTTCGGGCCCTTCGCCCCCGAGGTCTACCGGCTGCCCCTGGCCTACCCCTACCGCTGCCCGACGGGGGGCACGGAGGAGACCTGCGCCGACCGGTGTCTCGCCTACGCCCTGGACGAGATGCACAAGCACGTCGGCGAGGGAAACATCGCGGCCCTCGTCATCGAGCCCATCCAGGGGGAGGGCGGCTTCATCGTCCCCGCCCCGGGGTTCGTCAAGGGGCTCGCCGACTTCTGCCAGGAGCACGGGATCGTCTTCATCGCCGACGAGGTCCAGAGCGGCATGGGCCGGGCCGGCCACTGGTTCGCCATCGAGGCAGAGGCGGTCGTTCCCGATGTCGTCACCATGGCCAAGTCCCTCGGCGGAGGGCTGCCCATCTCGGCCGTCACCGGGCGGGCGGAGCTGATGGACGCGGTCCACCCCGGGGGCCTGGGCGGCACGTACGGCGGGAACCCGGTGGCCGCCGCGGCCGCCCTCGCCGTCCTGGACAAGATCGAGCGGGAGGGCCTCATCGAGCGCGCCCGGACCCTCGGCCAGCGGATCCTCGCCCGCCTCCACGACATGCAGGCACGCCACGAGGTCGTCGGTGACGTCCGCGGCCGCGGCATGATGACCGCCATCGAGCTCGTCGCCGACCGGTCCAGCAAGGAGCCCCTGGAGGCCGAGACCAGCACCCGGATCGTCCAGGAGTGCCTCCGAAACGGCCTCCTGCTCATCAAGGCCGGCACCTACGACAACGTCATCCGGCTGCTGCCGCCCCTCACCATCGAGGAGGAGCTCCTCGACGAGGGCCTCGGCGTCCTCGACGAGGCCATCGCGACGGTGACCGGTTAGGCGGGGCCCGGGCGCCGGTCGCGGGCCGGGGCGTTGCTAGGCTGGCCGCGTGTCGGACCCCGACCCGCCTGAGGCCAGCCGGGCCGCCGCCCCCCGCCGACGCCTCCGGGACCTGGCCCGGACGGTGGCCGTCGACCTCGGGCCCCTGCGCCGGTCCCGGGACTTCCGCCTCCTCTGGCTCGGGCTCCTCGTCTCCGAGGGCGGGTACCAGTTCACCCTCGTCGCCACCTTCGTCCAGGTCACCGACCTCACCGGCTCCCCGGCGGCCGTGGGCCTGGTGGGCCTCGTGGGCCTGGCCGCCCTCCTCGTCGGGACCCTCGCCGGCAGCAGCTTCCTCGACCGCCGCGACCGGCGCCAGCTCCTCATCGCCGCCCAGCTCGGCTCCATGGGGGCGGCGGGGATGCTCCTGGTCGGGGCCCTCCTGGGGCGCCCACCCCTGGCGCTCATCTACGGCGCCGTGGCCATCAAGGGCGTGGTCTCGGCCGTGGACCACCCGACCCGGTCGGCCATCACGCCGCGCCTGGTGGGTCGCGACCTCCTCCCCGCCGCCCTGGCCCTGAACCAGGTGGTGTGGAACAGTACCGCCCTGGTGGGCCCCGCCATCGCCGGCGTGGTCATCGCCCGCCTGGGGCTCGCCTGGGCCTACGGCGTCGACCTCGTGACGTACGCCGCCATGCTCGCCGCCGCCCTCGCCATCCGGCCCCTGCCTCCGGTGGGGGGCGAGCCGACGGCCACGGGCTGGGACGCCGTCCGCGAAGGCTTCGGCTACCTGCGCGGCCGCCGGGTCCTGCAGTCCACCTTCGGGATCGACCTGGTGGCCATGGTCTTCGGCATGCCCCGGGCCCTGTTCCCGATCCTGGCCGGGGTGCAGTTCGGTCGAGGGGCCGAGGTCGCCGGGCTGCTGTTCGCGGCCCCCGCCGTGGGGGCCCTCGTCGGGTCCCTGACCACGGGGTGGGTCGGCCGTGTCCGCCACCAGGGCCGGGCGGTGATCCGGGCCGTGGTCATCTGGGGTCTGGGCATCACCGCCTTCGGTCTCGCCGGGGACAACCTCGCCCTGGCCCTGGTGTTCCTGGCCGTGGCCGGTGCCGCCGACGTGATCTCGGCCGTGTTCCGGGGGACCATCCTCCAGCTGTCCGTCCCCGAGGCCCTGCGGGGGCGCCTGTCGGCCATCCACATCCTGGTCGTCACCGGGGGCCCCCGCCTGGGCGACCTGGAGGCGGGGCTGGTGGCGGAGGCCTTCACCCCGACCGTCTCCGTCGTGTCGGGGGGCCTGCTCTGCGTGGCCGGGGCCCTGCTGCTGGCCCTCCTCATGCCCCAGTTCCGCCGCTACCACGCGGGGGAGCCGGCCTAGCCTGGCTGGCTCCCCCGGGCGACCGTCGCGGGTCACCGCCCCGGATCTCGCCGGGGCAGGGGTGCCCCCACCGTCAGCCACACCGCCCGGAGCCAGGCCCCCGCCTCCCGCCCCCGGGGCTCGTGCCGGTACCGGTAGTCCCGCTTGCGCAGGTACTCGCGGAGGTCGGCCCGGACCTCGCCCTCGGCCCGGAGGTACAGGTCCAGGAGCCCCTCGGTGGCCTCGGGACCCTGGACCAGCCACAGGCCCTCCACCAGGTGGGGGAGGCAGAGCCATCGCCCGGCCTCCCGGGCCGCCCGGCCGACCTCCGTGTCCGCCCCCTGAACGGCCAGGAGCCGGAGGTACGCCTCGGCCACCCCCGCCGCGCTCTCGCACGCGGGGCACCGCCCGTGGGCCACGGCCGCCCGGCGGCGCCGGCGCCCCCGGGCCGCCGCCACAGCCTCGTCGCGGACGTGGCGCAGGATGTCCTCGTAGAGCACGGCCATGCCGGAGGCCCCGGCCTGCGCGGCGGCGACGTCCACCGCCATGAGGGCGTGCTCGCGGCAGAAGCCGTGGGCGTCGCGGAGGTGGCGGCGGACCCCGGGGTCGTCCACGAACTCCCACAGGATCGCCCCGACCCGGCGCCAGGCGGCCCGGCCTGCTCCCCGACACACCGGGCACCCGGGGGAGCGCAGGTCCCGCAACAGGTCGTGGTAGCCGACGGGCACCGGCCCGGGGCGGGGCCGAGACCGGC
>CAYVCH010000027.1:0-6386 GCA_964449755.1 uncultured Actinomycetes bacterium | reverse complement strand
CGCAACAGGTCGTGGTAGCCGACGGGCACCGGCCCGGGGCGGGGCCGAGACCGGCCCCGGACGCCGCCTTCCCGGGCCCCCTTCACGCCCCCTCCAGCCGCCGGAAGAACCCAGCCACCCGCTCCCGCCGCTCCTCGGGGGCCTCGTAGCGAGGACGGTCGTCCTCGACCAACGGAGCGGCCCGCCAGTCCACGCGGGGCCGACCGTCTCTGGATCCACGCCCCGGGCCCGGATCTCCTCCTCGATGGCCCACACCTCGGCCCGGGCCGCCCGGGCCTCGGCCCGCAGGGCCGGGAGGACGTCCCGCTCCAGCCGCCAGGGCCTCGTCGTCCTGCCCGGGGAAGGCCCGGCGCAGCCGCTCCCAGTCCGTCCCCGACACCTCCAGCCGGCGGGTCATCCGCCCTCTCCCAGGAACCCCCTGAGCGCCCTCGCCCGTTCCCGGCAGGCCGCGATGTGGGCTTCCAGACGGGGGATCAGCCACTCCCGGGCCACGGCGACCTCCCGGGTCCGGACCCGGGCGGTGCGCTCGTCGGCCTCGGCCCGCCTGTCCCCTTCGAACAGGTCGTAGCGGAGGACCGGCTCGATGGAGACGGCCCGTCGCAGGACGCGAGCCAGGCGGTCGACGGCCTCGGCCTCGCCCTCGCAGGCGTCGACCAGACCATCGGCGAGCATGTCGAACAAGCCCAGGGACAGCAGGTACCTGGCCTCGGCGTCGCCGGCCGGGGCGCCACCGGGGAGCGGGACCGTCACGGTGGTCCCCGTCACCCCGTCGGGGTCCAGCTCGTCCTCGAGCCCGGCCAGGGGGTCCGGGGCCCTCACGTCCCCCCGCGCTCCCCCGCCCTCCCCCGCCCGGACATCGACGGGCGCCAGGCGCCCGTCGATGGCCCGCAGGCGCTCCCGCAGGCGCTGGGTCCGCTCCCGGTCCGCCCGGACCCGCGCCGCCGTGCGAGCCCGCTCCTCCGCAGCCCGCCGGATCCCCCGCCGGAGGCCCTCCACGGTCGTCGCGAGCCGCCCGTCCAGCTCGACCTGGAGGGCCAAGCGGGCCTGCTGGAGGCGCCGGACCAGGTCGGACCGGAGCCTGCCGCAGTGCCGATCCACCAGCAGGGGGACCCGCCGGCGGGCCTCCGCGAGCAGCCGCCGCCGAGCCAGCTCCCGAGGGAGGAACCGGCGCCCGTCGGGGAGGAGGGACTCCAGGATGGTGGGGACCTCGAAGAAGGCGTAGGTGAACCGGCTCACGGGGGCGATGCCAGCGGGTGCGGCCACGGTCGACAGATCCACCTGGAGCAGCTCGGCGCACACGGCCACGGTCCGCCGAACGAGGCGGTTGATTCCCTCCACGAACCGACCGGTCCTCGCCTGGAAGGCCTCCGCCAGCCGGCGCTCCTCCTCCCCTCGCCAGCGGTCGACGCTCCGCCTGAGGGACTCCTTCACCCTCCGGTCCAGCTCCTCCGCCGCCCGGCCCGGATCCTCGTGCTCGGCGAGGAAGCCCTCCGCCTCCGCCAGGAGGGCCGGGACCGCCTGCCTCCTGAGGGCCGCCAGGTCCTCCTCGACCAGGGCCACCAGGGCCCGGACCTCGTGCTCCAGGAGGGCGTGGATGTCAGCCCGCGACCGAGCCGCCTCCTCGAAGGCCCGCTCCATCGCCTCCGCCCTCCGGGCGAGCTCCTCCGCGGGGATCGACAGGGCCCCCTCCTCCACCTCCAGGGAGTTCAGCTCGTCGGCCACGAGCTTGCGGCCCTGCCCGGCCACCGACTGCAGGACGGTCCGGCCCCGGTCGGCGAGGAGGAAGGCCCGGAAGTCGCGCTCGAAGGCGGCCAGGCCAGAGGCGGCCAGGGCCTCCCCGTCCGCCGCCCGGCGGGCCTCGAGGGCCTGCCGGGCGCTCACGGGGTAGACGGGCACCGTCCCGCCCAGGACCTCGGAGAGCACCCCGCGGGTGAAGGCCAGGGCCTCCTCCCGCTCGGCTTCCCGCAGGTGGTCCACCTTGTTCAGGACGAAGAACATCCGGGGCGCGTGCTCCCGGACTTCCCGGAGGAAGGCCAGCTCGGCCTCGGACACGGGCGCGTCGGCCGCGAGGAGGAAGATGGCGACGTCGGCCTCGGGGAGGAAGGCGCGGGCGGCGTCCGTGTTGTGCCGGAACACGCTGCCCGCCCCCGGGGTATCCACCAGGAAGACGCCGTCACGGAGGTCCTCGGCGGGCCAACAGAGGACGGCCCGGTCGATGCGCAGCCGGTTCGCCGGGTTCTCCCGCTCGGTCACGAACCGGGCCAGCTCCCCGGGGGCGACCCGCTCCACCCGGCCGTCCAGGTACCGGACCTCGGCCCTGGGCTCCTCACCCCACGTCACCGCCGTGACGACGGAGGTGAGGGGAACCACGCCGGCGGGGAGGACCTCCTCCCCCAACAGGGCGTTGACGAGGGTAGTCTTGCCCCGCTTGAACTCGCCCACCACGACGGCGTTGAACCGCTCCTCGGCCAGCTTCTTCCGGAGGCTGCGGGCGCCGTCCGCCACGGCCCGGCTGTCCCGCTCCTCGGCGAGGTCGCCGAGGGCGCCCAGGGCCTCCTCGAGGTCCCCCTTGAGGTCCGCGTAGGTCGCCCGGCCCATGAAGAAAGCTCCCACCGTCCGCGGTAGGAGCTATCAGCCCACGGGGGCGGTTCAGGCGAGCCCCATCGCCGGCCCCAGTATACGCGGCGTGCCCGCCGACGGGTCCTCAGCCAGGCCGGACGCTCCGCTCCGTGGAGCCAGGGGGCCGAAGGATCAGCCGGTCGTGGGGCTCCACCACGTCCACGATGCCCTCGAGGCCGGCCTCGACGTAGAGGACGAAGCCCTCGCCCTCGACGACGCGGTCCCCCTCCCCGGGCGCCTCGACCAGGTCGAAGCGGACCCCTCCCGAGGGGTCCCGGGAGATCCGCACCGAGGCTCGGGGGTTGAACCGCCGGGCGGCCTCGTGAGAGCGGCGGAGGATGTCCCGGGCCCACTCGGTGAACTCGACCACGACCCGAGATGGTAGACGACGGCTCGCGAGAAGGCCCCGGGCCGTCCTCAGACCCTCCAGTCCTTCCCGTCGCGGGTGTCCGCTCCCGCCACCCAGGCGCCAGCACCGAGGCCGAGGAGCGCCCCCACGCCGAGGGCGACCCCGAGGGGCTTCGTAACCAGTCAAGCCCGCCGTCAGTTACTCAGAGGGGGTAACCGGCGAGGTGGAAACAGTGGGTGTCCACTGGTACGGTGAGGCCGTGGCAGCGGAGGGCTGGCCCGGGGAGCGTCCCCCCTGGCACGAGCGGGAGATGACCCCGCCTGCGCCGGGGGAGCTCGACCTGGTGCGGAGCTTCCTCTCCCTCCACGACCACCAGGGCGGCGGCACCGAGTCGTTCCCACCCTCCCCGGCCACGCTCGAGTGGTGGCTCCGGGACTGCGGGCTCCTCGGTCCCGACGAGCCGGCCACCGCCGAGGACCTCCGGTGGACCCTGGAGGTCCTCGAGGCTCTCCGGAGCCTGGTCCGCGAGAACGCGGGCCTCCCCTCCGACCCGGCCGCCGCCCCCCATCTGGACGCCGTCGCCGGCGAGGTGGGCCTGCGGCCCCGGTTCGGCGGGCCCGGGGGCCTGGTGCCCTCGGTGGGCGGCGTCCGCGGCGCCGTGGGCAGGGTGCTGGCCGTGGCCTTCCTGGCCAGGGTGGAAGGCACCTGGCGGAACCTCAAGCCCTGCGCGAGCCCCGAGTGTCGGTCGGTCTTCTACGACCGGTCCCGCAACCACTCCGGCCGCTGGTGCCGGATGGACACCTGCGGCAACCGCATGAAGGTCCGGGCCTGGCGGGCTCGGCGCCGGGGCCGCTGAGGGCGGGGTCGGTCCCGGAGCCCCGGCCCTGGGGCGCCGAGCCCGAGGTTGTCCAGGGGGTGCCCCCGGGCGCATACTGCCCCGGGCCCCGGCGGCCCGGGCAGTGCGGAAGGGCGTGACGGAAGCGATGGGCAAACCCTTATGGCGTTCCGGCCTCGCGCGCGACGCCTCTGGGCGTACTGGCGGGCGGAGCAGCGTACGCTCCGCCAGGGCTTCGTCGCGCTCCTGGCCAGCACCGGCGCGGGCCTCCTCGCCGGCCTCGCCCTCGGCTCCATCACCCGCACCCTGGAGGCCCTGCCGGGCCTGGTGATCCTGATCCCGGCCGCGGTCGGGATGAAGGGGACGATCTTCGGCGCCATCGCGGCCCGTCTCGGCACGGGCATCCACGCCGGCCTGTTCGAGGTCACCCGCAGGCGCCAGAGCATGCTCTACCAGAACGTCTACGTCGGCATCGTCACCACCTTCTCCTCGGCCCTGTACCTGGCGGTGCTGGCCCGGGCCGCGGCCGCCGTCTTCGGCCTGCAGTCCATCTCGGTCCTCGACTTCGTGACGATCTCGGTGGTGGGGGGCGCCCTGGGCTCGGCCGTGGCCCTCGCCTTCACCGTCGCCCTGTCCGTCGTGTCGCACCGACGGGGCTACGACATGGACGCCGTGGCCACCCCGATGGTCACGGCCATCGGGGACATGACCACCATCCCCAGCCTGTTCCTGGCCACCTACCTCGTCCGGACCCCCTGGCTCAACGCGACCCTGGCCGCCCTGTGCGTCGGGGCAGGCCTCTACGCCACCGTCCGGGGGGCCACCACCGACCTGCGCCTCGCCCGCCGGGCCCAGCTCGAGATGGCCGCCGTCATCCTGCTCACGCCGCTCCTGGACATCCTGGCCGGGACCGTCGTCGAGGCCCGGATCGAGCGATTCGTGGCCTACCCTGGCCTCCTGGTGCCGGTGCCGACCCTGGTCTCCCAGGCCGGGGCCCTCGGCGGCATCCTGGCCTCCCGCCTCTCCTCCAAGCTCCACCTCGGCGTCATCACGCCCCGGAGGCTACCCGAGGGGCCCGCCCTCCTCGACGCCTCCCTGGTGGCGGTCACGGGCGCAGCCGTCTTCGCGGCCATCGGCGCCCTCGCCGTCGCCCTGTCGGCGGCCACCGGCCTCGCCACCCCGGGGTGGCCGGCCCTCGTCCTCGGGGTCCTCGGAGCTGGCCTGCTCGCCATGCCCGTGGCCATGGTGGCCGCCTACTACCTGGCCGTCGTCACCAGCCGGTTCGGCCTCGACCCGGACAACCACGGCGTGCCCATCATCACCAGCGTGATGGACCTGACCGGGGTCCTGTCCTACCTGGTCGTGCTGGGGCTCCTGGGCGTCGGACCCTCCCCGTGAGGCCGGGGGCCCCGCGGCCGCCCGCCGTTTCTGCCAGTATGGAGGCTGGCAGAGCTCGATGGACGAGGAACCGAAGAACGTCAAGGAGCTCCTCGTCGAGGCCAAGGACGCCTCGGAGCTCCTGATCGACCTCGCCTACGCCGCCGTCTTCTTCGACGACGAGGACCTGGCCGGGGAGGTCGAGAAGCTCGAGGAGCGCATGGAGGGCCACCTCCGGCGGCTCCGGACCCTGGCCGTCCTCGCCGCCCGGAGCCCGGAGGACGCCGAGGCCATCGAGAGCGTCCTCTGGATCGCGTCGGCCATCGACCGCATCGGCGACGCCGCCTCCGACATCGCTCGGGTGGTCCAGGCCGACCTGGGGATCCCCACCGCCCTCCGGGTGGACCTGCGCCACGCCGACGAGGTCTCCGGCCGGGTTCGGGTGCGGGAGGGAGCCCCCGCCGTGGGCCGTACCCTCCGGGACCTGTCCCTGCCCACCGAGACCGGCATGTGGCTCATGGCCATCCGCCGGGGCGAGAGCTGGGAGTTCGACCCCGGACCCGACAGCGTGGTGACCGAGGGCGACGTCCTGCTGTTCCAGGGCCCCGAGGAGGGCGTCAACCTCATCCGGGCCGTGGCGGGCGCGCCGCCCCTCCCGCCCCACGTCCACGAGGGCCCGCCCCTGTCGGAGCTGGACCGGGCCGTGGACATCCTGGTGGAGATGAAGAACTCCTCCGAGGCCTGCGTGGGCCTGGCCTACTCGTCGCTGCTGTTCAACGACCGGGCCCTGGCCGCCGAGGTGGCCACCCTCGAGGCCCGGAGCGACATCCTCCAGGACGAGCTGGAGAGCTGGGTGCTGCGGGCCGCCCCCGAGGCCCGGGACCCCGACGAGCTGCGGGGCCTGCTGCGCCTGGCGAGCGCCACGGAAAGCGTCTGCGACGCCGCCCGGGACATGACCTGGTACGTGGAGCACGGCGAGGAGCTGCATCCGGTGATCCAGCTCGCGCTGGAGGAGGCCGAGGAGACGGGGGCCGAGGTCACCGTGGAGGCGGGGTCCGCCGCGGACGGGCGCTCCCTCCGCGAGCTGCAGCTCGAGACCGAGACCGGCATGTTCGCCCTGGCCGTCCAGCGGGGCCAGCGCTGGATCTACCGGCCCAGGCCCCAGCTCGTCCTCCAGGGCGGGGACCGGATCATCGCCCTCGGCCC